>NZ_JBICHO010000505.1:0-12926 GCF_043100905.1 Rhodopirellula sp. JB055
CATATTTGCGTTTGCCGCGGCGAAGCACCAAGACAGATCGGCCGTCCAGGTCATCGACGGTCAAGCGTTTTTGAACGTCTTCCACGCGAGTGTTGTTGACGTACACGCCGCCTTCGGACAAAGCCCGTCGAGCGTCGCCGCCACTGTTGCACAGTTTCGCGGTTTGGAGTGCTTCGACGATCCACAGGCCTTCGCCTTCAAGAGCCGATTTTGGAACGTCGCACGATGGAACGTCGGCAAAGATTTCACGCAGTTGTGAATCCGTGGTGTCGCCAAGTTCACCACCGAACAGAATCTGTGTGGCTCGTTGAGCCGATTGGACTCCGGCTTCGCCGTGAACCAATTCGGTCAGCCATTGGGCCAGTCGTTTCTGTGCGGTGCGTTGACCGGGATCGTTCTTGGTCTTGTCTTCGAGTTCGTCGTATTCGGCTCGCTCGATTTCGGTCAGGTACGCCAAGCATCGCATCACGTCTTCATCGGCGACGTTGATCCAGTACTGGTAGAACGCGTAGGGGCTGGTTCGCTCGGGATCCAACCACACGGCGCCGGATTCGGTCTTGCCCATTTTGCGACCGTCGCTGGTTGTCAGCAGTGGCGCGGTGATGCCGAACAATTGCTTGCCCAACATGCGACGGCCCAGGTCGATTCCAGCGGTGATGTTGCCCCACTGGTCACTGCCTCCGGCTTGGATACGGCAATCATGAGTCTGGGCCAGGTTCACGAAGTCGTAAGCCTGCAACAACATGTAGCTGAATTCGGTGTAGCTCAGGCCAGCTTCGCTTTCCAATCGGCTGCGGACGGATTCTTTGCCCATCATTGCACCGACGGGAAAGTTCTTGCCGACGTCGCGAAGGAACTCGAGGTACGAGTAGTTCTTCATCCAGTCAAAGTTATTCAGCAGCTTGGCTGCGTTTTCGCCTTCGAAGTCGAGGAAGTGACGCATTTGAGCTGCGACGCCATCGACGTTCTTTTGCAGTTGATCGGCGGATAGCAGATTGCGTTCTTCGCTTTTGCCGCTGGGGTCGCCGATCATCCCGGTGGCTCCACCAACCAGGGCAATCGGATTGTGACCGGCACGCTGGAAGCGACGCAGCATCATCAACTGCATCATGCCGCCGACGTGCAGTGAGGTCGCGGTGGGGTCAAACCCGATGTAGATCGTTTGCGGGCCGGAGTTGAGCAGTTCGGCGATTCCGTTTTCGTCGGTGGTTTGATTCAGCAAACCGCGCCAACGGAGATCTTCGATCAGTGAATTGGTGGCGTTGGAGGTGGTCATACGAATTCGCTTCGGCACTCGTTCAGGATCGCCTCCGCGATGCGGAGATCTTCGGGGAAGGTAATTTTCAAGTTGTCAGCGGAACCAGTGACAAGCTGAACCGGGTGAGAGGTTCGCTCGACCAGTTGGGCATCGTCCGTGGCCATGCGGCCTCGATCGCGAGCGTAAGCTTGACAAATGACGTCGATCGCGAACACCTGGGGAGTCAGGGCGACGTAGGTGTTGCGGCGATCGACTGTTTGGGAACCATCGCCTGTGGCTCGTTTGAGTGTTCCTGAAACGGGAGCGGCCAGGATGGCGGCGCCGGTTTCAGCCGCCTTGGCGAAGACCCGATCCAGGTCCGCTTGGCGAACCAAGGGGCGTGCTGCGTCGTGGATCGCGACCAGCGTTTGCGCGGATGCGTTGGCCGCAGCGGATTCGGCGGCGAATCGTTTCACTTGTTCCAATGCCGCGCCAACGCTTTCGCTGCGTGTTGCGCCTCCTCGAACGAGGTGGATCGGAGCGGCAGAAGACATCGCCGCGATTTGTTCACGAAAGGTGGACTCGTCTTCTTCGGAGACCGCCAGCACGATTTGCCGGACGTCGCCGCGATGTTGGAAGCGATCGACGGCGTGTTGCCAAAGCGGTTTGCCGTCCAGGTGCGCGAACAGCTTGTTGGACTGGCTGCCAAAACGTTGCCCGCTGCCAGCAGCGGGCATGATCACAGAAACAGAAGCAGCGCGGTTCATAAAGCGGGAACGCCGATCAAACGCGAGCGACGGGGTGTTTCAGTGGCAACCAAGCGGCATTGTCTTGGCTGCTGGCGACGCACTGTTGGATGAAGTACATACCTTCGACGCCATCGTGAACGCTCGGGTAGAGCGACTTCTTGCGATCGATGGTGGTTCCTTCGGCACGTTTGGCCATATCGTCAAACGCGGCGGCGTAAACGTTTGCGAAGGCTTCAAAGAAGGCTTCGGGGTGCCCCGATGGCAAGCGGCACGATGCCGCAGCAGTATCGTGCATGTAAGGCGCGTTGGGATCACGCGTGTAGATTTGGTGAGCCTTGCCGTTTTGGCGGTAGTGCAATTCGTTCGGGTTTTCTTGACGCCATTTCAGTGAACCCTTGGTGCCGTCGATTTCGATTTCAACATCGTTTTCGCGGCCGTGGCTGATTTGCGAGGCGGTGACGGTGCCCAAGGCACCGTTTTCGTAACGGATCACGGCAGTGCCGTAGTCATCCAGCTTGCGTCCTTCGACGAACGATTTCAGGCTGCAACTGACCGTTTCGGGTAACACGCCTGTCATGAAGCGGCCCAGGTTGTAGGCGTGCGTGGCGATGTCGCCGAACGCACCCGCGGCACCGCTCTTGGACGGGTCGGTTCGCCAGGAGGCTTGCTTTTGGTCGTCGTCTTCCAGTTTGTCGCGAAGCCAGCCTTGGATGTACTGCGAACGGATCGCGTTGATTTCGCCGAGTTCACCGCCCAGGATCATTTCGCGAGCTTGGCGAACGAGGGGATAGCCGGTGTAGTTGTGAGTCAGGGCAAAGACGACGTCGGAGTTTTCGACCGTCTTCAGCAATTGTTCGGCTTGATCCAAATCGAACGTCATCGGTTTGTCACAGACGACGTTGAAGCCCGCTTCGACGGCGGCTTTGGCGATTTCGAAGTGCGTGTGGTTGGGCGTGGTGACGCTGACGAAGTCGATTCGTTGGTCTTCTGGCAGCCGTGATTCGGCGTCCAGCATGGCTTCGTAGCTGCCGTAGGCTCGTGATTCATCGACGCCGTATCCGGGGGCGGAATTGCGGCTGCGTTCCGGGTTGCTGGAGAAGGCTCCGGCGACCAATTCGCTGCGATTGTCCAATCCCGCGGCAACGGTGTGGACGCGACCGATGAACGATCCGAGGCCACCGCCAACGATTCCCATACGGAGTTTTCGGTTCAGGGGAGCATTGAGCGACATGATGATTTTCGCGAGAAACGTGGAAAGAGGCGGTTCAGGACACGAGATTCCAATCGTAAAGTTCCCAGCCGATGCGTACAATCACAGGCTGAATCAACTCCTTTGTCCCCTTCCTCTGCCGCTAGCTGAGAAACGATTCATGAAAGACATTGCAGATCCCGTTCAAATGCCAGTCGTTCCAACCGAATCTATGCGATGTTGCGGGAATCGCGGATGGATGGTTGGTCTGGTCGGTGTGACATTGGTAGCCGTTGGGGTGGCCGTTTACTTCGCAGGTGTCGCCTCCGAGGCCCGGCGGGCTGCAGAAATCTCGGCTGACGCAGTGGCTGTTGATTCGGCTCAAACGGCGTTGTCCAAGTGGCAGGACTTGCCGATTGCGAACGCGACTGCCGCGGTCAGCAGCGAAAAGTTCTCGCTCGCGACCGGGGCGGTCAGTGATCAAGCGGATGGGTTGTTCGTGTTGGATCACAACTCAGGCCTGCTGCAGTGTTCAGTGATGTACCCGCGAATCGGACGTTTCGCGGCCACGTTCACCGTCAACATCTCCGATGCGTTGGGCACGGATGGCAAAGGCGGGACTTACATCATGGCCACCGGAGTCGCCGATTTTCCTCGTAGCAGCAGCAACCCGGTCGGACGTTCGGTGATCTATGTTTTGGACACCGCGACGGGCAACTACGCGTGTTATGGCGTTCCTTTCAATGCTCAAGCGATGAACGCGAACCGTCCGCAGCAAGGGTTGTTGGTGTTGATCGGACAGGGAACCGCCAACCCAGTGATCGATCGCGACGATCTGCGTTGAGCAGGAAACGGTTCCATTGAACGCAAGCCACGCCGGCTCACTTGAAAGCGACAACGATCGGTTCCCTCGGGACCGACGGTGGGCGGTCGGTTGGATTGCCGTGTTGATCCTCACCGGAATGGTGATGATCTTGTCGGGAATGGGACGTCGGTTTTGGTGTGAGTGCGGTTCTTGGGTGCCGTGGTCCTGGGACATTTGGACTGCCCATAACTCGCAGCATTTGATCGATCCCTATTTCTTCTCGCATGTTTTGCATGGTGTGTTGTTCTATGCCGCGTTGCGATGGGTGCCGCGGTTGAGTCCAGCCGGTCGTTTCTTGATCGCGATGGGACTGGAGGCGGGCTGGGAGGTCCTGGAGAATTCGCCGCTGATCATCGAGCGTTACCGGGAAGCGACGATGGCGGTGGGGTACACCGGTGATTCGATTGCGAATTCGGTGACGGATGTGGCGGCCTGCATGCTGGGGTATTGGTTTTCGTCCAAGTTTTCTTGGCGGTGGTCGGTCGCTTTGTTTGTGGTCAGCGAGATCGTGATGTTGATCATGATCCGAGACAATTTGACGCTCAACGTGTTGATGTTGGTCAGTCCTATTCCGGCGATCCAAGAGTGGCAAAGTGGCTGATTCGATCTTGCGAGCACCCTCTTTGGGATGGTATTGCGGGGCGTGAATGTTTGAAAATCGGCGTGTTGGACGCCCGTTTTCATGAAAATGACTGACTCCACGCCATGGAAGGCTGAATCAGGATGTCTGCTGGACGACTCCATTTGATCGCGTTGACGATTGCCGTCGGTGCTTTGTGTTTAGGTTGGGACACTCGAACCTTCGCGGCGGAAGCGGAGTGGATTTGGGCGTCGGGAACGACCCCGGAGCAAGCGATCCCACTCGGCGAGACGTGCTGGTTCCGTAAATCGTTGAACCTTCGTCATCGTGGCGAGGCCATCATCGAAATTGCCGCGGACGACGCCTATGAAGTGCACGTCAACGGTCGCAAAGTCGGTGAGGGAGAATCCTACCGGCGGATGCAAGAATTCAACATCAGCGATTACCTGGAGCCGGGACGAAACGTCGTCGCGGTGCAGGTTCAAAACACTCGTGGTGACACCGCCGCGTTGGTCGCTCGAGTTTCGATTCGACCTGAAATTGGCGAGAAATGGTTCACCTTCAGTTCCGACCGATCTTGGAAAACCAATCTGCAAGAGATCCCGCTTTGGAACACCGCGGCTTACAACGATGGTGCCTGGCAGCCAGCGTCGACCTTCGGTCCGCTCGGCGAAACCGCGCCATGGGACCGTGAACCCAACGTGGAGGTCGAAGTTGCCAAAGAGAATTCCGAACGTTTTCAAATCCAACGCGGGTTCGGAGTTCAACGTTTGATCAATGACGAACAAGTCGGATCGGTCATCGCGATGGCGTTTGACGAGTTCGGCCATGTGTTGCTTTCGCAAGAAGGCGGACCATTGTTGATCGTCACCGACCGGGACGACGATGGCGTTCCTGAAGATGTTCAAACTTATTGCGACAAAGTCGAATCCGTCCAAGGCATTTTGCCGCTCAATGGGGAAGTGTTTGTGACCGCGGATGGTCCCGACGGTTCAGCCCTTTATCGCTTGATCGACAAGGATCGAAACGGCGAACTGGAAACGGTCAAGACCATCGTCAAGTTCAGCGGTAACGGTGGCGAGCACGGCCCACACGGTTTGCGTCTCGGTCCCGACGGCATGATCTATGTTTCGGTTGGAAGTTATGTCAAACCGATCGGAAAGACAGGCAGCGGCGAAACGCTGAAAGACATCTACGAAGGCGATTTGCTGCCTCGCTATGAAGATCCCGGCGGGCACGGCCGAGGCGTGAAGGCTCCCGGTGGGACGATTATCCGGACGGACATCGAAGGCAAAGTCATTGAGCGAATCGCAGGCGGTTTGCGGAACGCATACGATTTGGCATTCCACCCCGAAGGCAACTTGTTCGTGCATGACGCGGACATGGAAGCCGACGTCGAGACACCTTGGTACCGTCCCACAGCACTGATGGATGTCACCGAGGCAGGTGAGTTTGGATGGCGTCCGGGTTGGGCGAAATGGCCTGAGTACTACATCGATCGACTGCCAAACGTGCTGGACACCGGTCGCGGCAGCCCGACGGGGATTGAGTGCTATGAGCACCACATGTTCCCGGTTCGTTACCACAACAGTTTGTTCATGGCGGATTGGTCCGAAGGCCGGATCTTGAACGTTCGACTCAAGCCCAATGGCAGCGGATTCCAAGCCGACAGCGAAGTGTTCTTGAAAGGGCAACCGCTCAACGTGACCGACTTGGCCGTCGGTCCCGACGGAGCGTTGTATTTCTGCACGGGAGGTCGTGGGACTGCTGGTGGAGTCTACCGCGTTGTCTATCAAGGCAAGATTCCTGAAGCGATGAAGCAACTCGGCAGCGGAATTGCCGCCGCGGTTCGCCAGCCTCAATTGGATGCTGCGTGGTCGCGTCAACGCATCGCCGCAATCCGTCGCGAATTGGGAAGCGATTGGGATCAGCAGTTGGCTGGCGTCGCTTACAGTGACGAGAACCCGCCGTCCTACCGCATTCGTGCGATGAATTTGATGCAGATGTACGGGCCCGTTCCCAGCGACGATTTGCTGGTCGAATTGTCCAAAGCCGAAAGCGAATTGGTGCGACGTCGCGCCGCGGTTCAACTGGGGCTGAACCCTTCCTCGCGAGCCAAGGCTCGTTTGAACGAGATGCTGAGCGACAGTGATTTGCGAGTCCGTCGTGCGGTTTGCGAAGCGATGCTTCGAAGCAACCAGATTCCTGAGGATCCACAGCCGCTGATCGATTTGCTGGCTCATGAGGACCGAGTGTTGTCCTACGTGGCCCGTCAAGTTCTGCAGCGCATCCCAGCCGCGAAGTGGAAGGAAACCGTTATCCTTCACGAAGACACCCGCACCGCATTGGTCGGCATGTTAGCCCTGGTTGCCGCGGACACAAACAAGATGACTGGGTTGTTGGTGCTCAAGCGAACCAGCAACATGATGAAAGAATTTTTGAGCGACAAGGACTTCGTCGACACGCTTCGTCTGTGCCAAGTCGCTTTGCATCGTTGCAACATCAAGGCTCAGGATGTGCCGTGGTTGTCCAAGCAGATTGCGGACGAATTTCCTGCTGGCGATTCTCGTATGAATCACGAGCTGATTCGTCTGGCGAGTTACTTGCAAGCGGAATCGTTGGTCCCGCGAGCAATGGAGTATTTGGAGTCCGATGCACCGGAGATGGACCGGGTGCTGGCCGCGATGTGTTTGCAACGCATCAATCGTCAGTGGTCGGCTCGTGAACGGTTTGCACTGCTGAAGTTCTACGAGGGTGTCGCCGGTCGAGACAGCGAAGGTTCATTGCCGATGTACATGGTCGGAGTGACCCGCGATTTTGCTCGTCACCTGTCAGAGGATGATATTCAAGCGATCCTGGACGAAGGCAGCCGGTGGCGGAATTCGGCTCTCGGTGCTCTGTTTCAATTGGAACGCCCGGTCAATGAGGCCACGGCAGAAAAGTTGCGTGCTCTCGATGATGAGCTGACCAAAGAGGACAAAGTTGACGACGTTCATCGCCGTTTGCGAACGGGCATCATCGCGATGTTGGCGACCGCTCCTGACGACGCATCCTCTGCCCACTTGCGAAAAATTTGGCGGACGGAGCCTCAGCGTCGCGCTGTGGTGGCGATGGCACTGGCACAACATCCTGACGGCGAAAACTGGGACTACTTGGTCCGTAGTTTGAACGTTTTGGATGGACCGGCCGCGAATGAGGTCGTCACTCGTCTTCGATCGGTGCCGATCGCGACCGATGATCCAATGGCATTGCGGTCATTGGTTCTGATGGGCTTGCGAGCCGAAAAAGAAGGGACCACCTTTGAGAGCGTTGAGCAATTGCTCGAGCATTGGACAGGGATGCAGCGTCCCGAAGGTGTTAAACAATCCATGGCACCGTGGCAGCGTTGGTATGCCAAGACGTTCCCCGATCGTCCACCAGCCGAGTTGCCGCGGGAAGATGAATCTCGCTGGGACTTTGAACAGTTGATCACTCACCTGGAAAGTGACGAAGGGCAGGGCGGTGACGCGCTGGCTGGAGCGGAAGTCTACGCTCGCGCCCAGTGTGCCAGTTGTCACCGAGCAGGCAACCAAGGGTCTGCCATTGGCCCCGATCTGACCAGCGTGGCTCGGCGTTTCACACGTCGCGAAATTCTGGAATCGGTTCTGTATCCGTCCCACGTTGTGAGCGATCAATACGCCAGCAAGAAAGTGTTGACGCTCGATGGCGACGTTTATGTGGGAATGGTCAGCAAGTCCGGGGCCGATTTGCAAATTCGCGATTCGAACAACCACGTGACAATCTTGGACGAATCCGAAGTCGATTTGATCCAGCCCAGTCGGTCGAGCATCATGCCGAGCGGTTTGTTGGACGAGTTGTCGTTGCAAGAAATCGCCGACTTGATGGCGTATCTCAACGACGCCAATCGAATCGAGATCGCGACTCGACCCTGATAGGTTTGTTGGCTGCCGTTCGGCGTGTCGAGCCAGGCGGGCAGGCAGGAACGATCGGGAAGAATCAGGTGCCGTCTGGGCGTTGGTCCAGATGGTGCGTGGGAGCAGTGGCATCCGCCAGAAAGGTTCCCATGCCGAATGACGGCAGCCCACTCGCTTAGCAGCGAGCGAAGAACAAGTGTCGGACAGAAAGGGTGCATGGGCTTCCTGTCTGTGTTCCGCTCTGTTCTTAGATCAAACGCTCCAGCAGCATCGTGGCCAATCCCAGCACCAACATGAACCCGCACATGTCGGTCACGGTTGTGAGCAGCGGACCGCTGGCGACCGCCGGGTCGAACCCAAGTCGTTTCAGCAGCAACGGCACGGTGCCTCCGATGGAAACTGCGATCAGAGTGTTTGCACACAAGGCGACTCCGACGACGAGTCCGAGGTAGGGATTGCCATCCCAGATTACAGCGACGATGGCAACTAGCATTCCAAGCACCGTGCCATTGATCAGGCCAACACTCATTTCTTGCAGCCACACGCGAAACATTTCTGCGGGACGCACCAAACCGAGTGAAAGCTCTCGCATGCTGACCGCGACCGCTTGGTTACCACTGCAACCGCTCATATCACTGATGATCGGAAGGAACACTGCCAAGGCGATCACCTTCGACAGGGTGTCCTGGTACATGGCGATGACGCCGGCGGCACCGATGTTGAGCAGAATGTTGATGCTGAGCCAACTCAGTCGTCGTTTGGAACGCTGCCACAGCGGCATTGTTCGCAGTTCTTCCCCACCGATGATCCCTTGGCTTTTCAGGAAATCGCTTTCGGCGGCGCGAGTGGATTCGTAATCCACTGCGTTCCGGTGGACGACGCCCAGTAGTTTGTGGTTGTCGTCGACGACCGGAACGCCCAAGAAATGGTGGGCGTCAAAGAAGTCCCGTAGTTCATCAAGCGGCATACTCGCTGTGATTGACAGCGGGTCGAGGATCATGATGTCCGCGACCGGATCGGTTCGTTTGGCGAACAGCAAGTTCCGCATCGGTAGCACGCCCACCAATTTATCGTTGTCGTCCGTCAGGTAGGCATACTGAACGTCGTAGTCGCGAAACTCTTCGGCGTTTTCGGAGAGCGTTGTGATGACTTCATGGACGAGGCTGCTTTGGTTGAATCGCAAGATTTCACGAACGAGCAACCCGCCCGCTTGGTCATCACTGTAAGCGGCCAGTTCACGGACAGAGGCTGCATCCGCCGCCGGCATCGCTTGCAAAATGGACTCGGCCTGGTCATCGTCCAGGTCACCCAGCAGGTCAGCTTGTTCGTCGCTGGACATCTCTTGGACAATGGCCGCCGCGTCGAGTGTATCCAACGCGTCGACCAGTTCAGCCGCTTGGGTCTCGCTCAGGTGCCGCAACAGTTCGGCGGCCTCTTCCGCGGAAAGCAGCGTCAGGACGGCGGTGTGGTGGTCTTCGTCCAAACGGCTCAGCGCCAACGCTTGGTCATGTGCAGCGAGGCTCAACAGGAAGTTTCTGAGTCCTTCCGCGTCACCGGCCTCCGCCAATTCGCCCAGTCGTTCCCAGGGTCGCCAGTCGGACAGCGGTTCAGTCCCGGTGGAATCGGGGTGGACGGGGCGTTCGGGGAAGGAGGAAGCATTCACTGGTGCAGAGGGCCGCTGGAAGGTGTAGATTGTCGGACTTCAGTTGCCACGGCTATTTCCTACCGAGACCTCGTTTTGTCATCTGTTGTCAGACTATTGTCCGATTTGATCGCGTTCTCGACGGTCAGTCATACCAGCAATCAGGCGATCACGGAGTGGGTGGCGGAGCGTTTGAGAGCACAAGGGTTTGAATGTGAGCAAACGCGGTACCTTGATGGGGAAGGTGTCCCAAAATTCAATTTGGTTGCCAAGCGTTTGCCGCTTGATTCGCAGGAAAAAACAGGTGGCTCATCCGACGATCGGTCCGAGAACGAAACCGGTTTGGCATATTTCTGTCACACTGATGTCGTTCCCGCGGATCGATGGAACGGGCCGGGGGGGAATCCCTTTCGAGCGGTGATCGAAGACGGCCGTTTGTATGGCCGTGGCTCATGTGACATGAAGGGTTCGTTGGCTGCGATGCTCGCCGTGGTGGATGGCTTGGACGCCGCACAGCAATCGGCGCCGCTTTGGATTGTCTGCACCGCCGATGAGGAAACGGGACTGCGTGGTGCAAAGGAGTTGGTCCAAAGCAGTCCAGCCTATCGGGATCTCGTCGCCCACGATCCAGTGGCTTTGATTGGCGAGCCAACGGAGCTTCGGGTCGTTTACGCTCACAAAGGCATGTCTGGTTTTCGAGTGGTCTCCCATGGCAAGGCCGCTCACAGCAGCACCAGTCGAGGCGTCAACGCGAATGTGTTGATGATTCCCTATTTGCAGACGATCCTCGAACTGCATGAGCGTGTGCAGACGGACCCGCTGATGCGAGATGACCGGTTTGATCCTCCGACGTTGACATTCAACTTTGGAATCAGTGACCATGCCGAGGCGACCAACATTGTTCCGGATCGCAGTGAAGTGTGGGGCAATTGGCGGACGATGCCTGGCGTCGATGGCGCCTGTCTGATGTCGGATGCAAAAGCGGCGGCCGAGCAACTTGGGTTGAATTTTTTCAGTTACAAGTCGGTCGAACCCATGGAGAGTCGCACGGATGATCCGGCACTGATTCGAATGTGCGAATTGGCCAGCCCATATGGTGGAAGTGAGAAACCCGAGACGGTTTGTTATTCCACCGACGGTGCTGTGCTGAATGAACTCAGTCATCGAATCGTTTGCGGGCCGGGCAGCATCGATCAGGCACACACGGTCGATGAATTCATCGAGCTGAAATCACTGGAGGACGGCGTCGCACTTTTTCGAGAGGCCGCGCATGCTTTTGCGATGCGGTCCTGATTGGTGGGGCCCGTCAGACAAAGAAGGAATCCAGCCCGACGGCGTCAAACGCTGATTCGTAGTGTTCAACGCGGGTCGGGTGCGGTTCCTCGCGAGGCCACCAAACCGCGATCACGTCAAACCGACAGGCCACGCCAAGCAGTTGTTTGCGTTTCAAGTAGCGAAGAGCAGCACGCGTGATGCGGGCTTGTTTGTTCTCGTCGACTCGATCGGCAGGGTGGCCGGGGCGTGTGGTGGACAACGTTTTGACTTCGGCAAAAACCAGCAATCTTGGACGCTTGCGAAGCGCGATCAGGTCAATCTCGCCGGCGCGATCGGATTCACTTTCGGCGATGACTTGCAGGCCTTTGCGTCGCATCAAACGAGCCGCCACGCGTTCCCCGCGGCGACCAAGAGGGGCGTCGCCATCAATGGCACCAAACCGGCGATCGTTGTACCACTCTTGCCAGCGTCGCGTGTGCGAGGTGAGCCAGGAGAAGCCTGAAGAAACGCGATGGGTGGGACGTTCGGCGGCCACGTGTCTGCCTTAGGGTTTGGGGACGTGGCGGTATTGCCCGAAGTTCTTTTCCGCAATTCGTCGCATCCGGCTTTCGCCTTCGCGGCTGTGATAGCTGATGGTGTGAACGATGCTGATCGGGTCGGTGTCACCGAACAGGTTGGTTGACCGGTTCTCTTCGGAGAGCAAGTCTTCGATGCCTTGTGGGAACTCGCCGTCGGAGAGCAAGAAGATCACGTCAGGTTTGAGTTCCAACGCGAATCGCAGTGGTTCGTAGGGGGCTTTGCCGCGGTCCATCGACACTCGCATTGCCCAGTTACGAAGCTGTTGTTTGTTTTTCGCGGTTGCATAGACGCTGCGTGGTTCGGGTTCTGTGGACCCTGACAACTGCATGTAGTCGCACTCGGCGTCAAAGAAGACCACGTAAAAGCGTTGCTTTTCCGTCAGCATGTCGATCGATTGAAGCAATGCGGATCGAGCGGAGGTGAAGGCATCGCCCATGCTGCCGGAACTGTCGACGAGGTAGACGAAGTGGTTGCCGCCTCCTTCGACGCCGCAGAACTCCATTTGCGATTTCGCGTCCGAGCTCAGTTTCTGCATCGCTTGGGATGCCGAGGACGAGGAGCTGGAAAGCGATGAAAGATTGGATGCGGCTGCGGCAACGGAATCCATGGCGGTCGAGGTGACATCGACGATCGGCATCTCGCCAATCTCACTGACGTCGTATTGCGTTTCATCGGGCTGCGATTGAGTCGGCTCGGAAACCGGTTCGCTGCTTTCGATGGTAAACGTTTCCATGGCGGTCTCTTCGCTTTCGCTGCTTGCGGAAGCCGAGAACGCCATTTGATCTTTCGGGCGAGCGTTGCTGAGGGTGAACGCGGCGAGGATGAACAGCAGAACCACGTGAACGATGGCGCTGACGATCACCGCGGCTGGTTTGCGGCGACGACCGCTGGTGTCC
>NZ_JBICHO010000506.1:0-3305 GCF_043100905.1 Rhodopirellula sp. JB055
TGATGCGAGATGTTCCGTCGAGGCAGCCTTTGATCGGGCGAGCGACGACCTGCGTGTTCTTTGAAACTTTGCTGATGATGTCCGTTGGTGGAGCGTTGGCTGGATGCCTGATGTGGTCAACTCCCCTGCCGCAATGGATCAAGTGGGCGGCGACGATGATGGCGGTGGTCGCTTGCGTTCCCACGTTGCCACCAGTGATGCGCCGCGTGATTGAGTTGGTCAGCAAGCGACGGGCTCGGGCGCAGGCGAGTGGGGCCGCTGGTTCGTCCACAGCGGCCGCGGATGTTTCTTCTGCGATCACATGGCCCCGCCTGATCTTCGGTTGGGGATGGTCCCTGTTGTCATGGTGCCTGATTGGGCTGTCGTTTGCTTGCGTGATGAAAGCCATCCCAGCCTACAATGGGTTGCCGGTCGGTCACGAGTTGTTGACGGTCGCCACGGCCGCGATCAGCCTCGGCATGGTGCTGGGTTTCGCTTCGCTGTTGCCCGGTGGGGCTGGCGTTCGTGAGTGGGTGACGTTGGTCGTGTTGGGGACCGTGACCGATCCGACGCATGCGTTGTTGTGTGTGATCACTGCGCGGCTGTTGTTCATCGTCGTCGAGAGTGTGTTGGCACTGATCAGCCATCTGTTTTTGCGAGCGATCTCGGAGTGATGGGTGATTGGCAAACTGCCTGCTTTGTTTTTGGTGAAGGTGTTTCCTCCTTCGTTTCTTATTCTGTTTTCATTCATTGAGTTGACGTTTTCCAATGGACCCCAACGGCGAGCATTCCCCGCTTGGTTTTTTGCCCTGTTACAAACCTCCAGGTGCAACCTCTCGAGATTTGGTCAACCGAGCCCAGCGTCGGCTGCGCGCCGAGTTCGGGCTTCGCAAGCTGAAGGTTGGCCATACCGGAACGCTCGATCCGTTGGCCGAAGGGTTGGTGTTGCTCGCGATCGGCTCGGCCACGCGATTGACGCCGTGGGTGTTGCAGCATGGCAAGCGTTACCTCGCCGATTTCCAGTTGGGTGTGTCGAGCGAATCCGGTGACTTGGAATCCGAATTGGTGCCCGAGGAAAACGCAAGGTTGCCTAGTGCCGAAGAGATCGAGCGTGTGCTGGAAGATTTTCATGGGGTGGTGGAGCAGATCCCACCGGCTCACTCGGCAATCAAAGTGGACGGGCAGCGGGCACACAAGCGAGTTCGTCGCGGGGAAGATTTTGAGATGCCCAAACGCCGGATCCTCATCGATGCGGTCAAGTTAGTCACGTACGAACCACCGATGATGCGATTGGATGTTCGATGTGGCTCGGGAACCTATTTGCGGACGCTCGGGATGGATGTCGCCTCCGCCTGCGGATGCGCGGCCGTGATGACGAAATTGGTTCGCACCGAAGTCGGACGTTTTACTTTGGAAGACACACTTGATTGCGAGTTCATGTTTGACGACACGGACCGCGAAAAAACGCCTCCCCGCCCGATGTCAGAGTTCATGCGGCCTTCGGTGGAGGGGCTGACTCACCTGCCGGCCATCGATTTGGACGCCGAACAAATCCGATTGCTGCATGCCGGGATCCGAATTTCGGGAACCCCGCAGGATCCGGCCGAGCCGTTGCCGGAGGAATGGACGCGATGCATCGACCAGGTCGACACTTTCGATCGAAACACCAGCGTTTCGGATTGCATTGGCGTGGATCGATCGTCTGATTCGTCAAGTCCCTGGGGCGAATTGGTGGCGATTCTTCGGCCGCATGGAAAATTGTGGCACCCGTTGAGAGTGTTTCCATCGGCGGAATCAATTACTCTACGTGGCTGATCTTCCGCTTTGTCGGACTCCCTCCTTTCGGAGCCAATCGTGCTCCGATTTTCCCTTCCTCTGTCATCGACCCGCCATGAACAAGATTCGTTTTGCATTGTTGTCCCTTTTTGCCGTTGCTGTATTAGGGCTGACAGGTTGGAAATTAGCCGCCTCGCCCGCGGAACAAATGCAGACCTTCGCTGTTGCGTTTGTCGATTCGCTGACAGCGGAACAAAAGGCGGATGCCGTCATGGCGTTTGATTCGCCAAAGCGAGTTGGGTGGCACTTCATTCCAAAGAAAGAACGCAAGGGATTGATGCTGGAGCAGATGACCGATGCCCAGCGAACCACCGCGCTGCGTCTTCTTCGTGCGGCCCTCAGTGAAGCTGGTTACAGCAAAGCCAACCGGATCATGTTGTTGGAAGAGGTCCTCAATGAAATGGAAGCTGGCAAAGGAACCTGGGAACGTAACCCGCAGCGCTATTACGTGACGTTGTTTGGTGACGTCACAGAAAAAGGCGAAGACGCGAGATGGGGGCTTTCCTTCGAAGGTCATCACCTTTCGCTGAATTTCGTGTGTCGTGGTGGGAAGGTCGTTGATTCGACGCCTCAGTTCATGGCAACCAACCCAGCCGTGGTCAAGAACGAAACCAGCGTGACCTTGGGCAAAGGCACCGCGGTGTTGAATCAAGAAGAGCAACTGGCGTTCAAATTGGTCAAATCGCTCGATTCGAAACAGCTTCAAGTGGGCCGGATCGCAGAAGAGGCTCTCCCCGAGATTCGCTTTGCGGGTGAACCGCAACCCCAAGTCGAGGCTCCCGAAGGAATCGCCTATTCCAACCTGAACCCAGACCAACAGAAGCAACTGCGTGACTTGGTGAATGTGTATGTCAGCGTTGCACCCGAGGAGGTCGCCGCTGAGCGGACACAGCAAATCGAAACGGACGGTTGGGACAATGTTCACTTCGCGTGGGCAGGAGCTCTCGAGCCCGGCATTGGTCACTATTACCGCGTGCAAGGCAAGCGGTTCTTGATCGAATTCGTGAACGTGCAAGCCGATCCGGCAGGCAACCCCGCCAACCACATTCACTGCGTCTATCGCGACTTGTCGGGCGACTTCGATTTGCCCGTCGCTCCCTGAGCGAACGCAAGCCTCGAGCGAGCTCATTGAATCAATGGGCACATTGAATACCGCCTGAGTCGGCGAGCCAGCTCAAGCCGTTCCTGCGTCAGCGATCACCGCTCACGCCGGAGCGGTTTTTTGGTATGGAAAACCGAGGCAGGCCACTCGACAACCGAACGCTACCCAGAGGCGAGTCTCAAAATGAATCGCAGCGTCGCATTCTGTTCCGCCATGGCGATGAAAAATACCCCGGGCGGGACTCGAACCCGCAAGGACTAAACGTCCGGGGGATTTTAAGTCCCCTGTGTCTGCCAATTCCACCACCTGGGCGTTGGTTTTTTCTGTGTCCGCTTTCATTTGGCAACATATTGGGCACCAAGTCTGCGGATGAAATTCTCAACATCGC
>NZ_JBICHO010000507.1:0-3491 GCF_043100905.1 Rhodopirellula sp. JB055
TCCGCCCTCCGTGCCTGCTTTCTTCTTGGCCGCACAGCTGTTGGTCGACGTGGGACGTGTCGACGCGGCTCGCGCAATTCTGCGAGCCGGCATCGAACCGGCGCGGTCGCAAAACGACTCTCACGCCGCTGCCGAGATGAGCGAACTGCTCTCGTCGATTGGGATGCTGGGTGAAGAGGACGATCTTTGAGGACCATCTTTGAGATTGTGTGGTCGTCTGAGTCGCTTCCACGGCGAGGGGTTTTCAGGTTTCGCAATCGTTCCGTTGTGACGACAGCATCTCTCCTGATAGGAGGTTTCCGATGTGCGTCGCCGTTTGGGCGTACGCGAGGGTGGCGGCCGACACGATCCGGCACACCGCGACGCGCGAGTTTTGAACTTGCGCTTTTCCTCGGATAGCCAACGGCCTCGTTCAACATAGCCACAGGCGTCGCCTCTGGAGCAGAAAAACACGGCCCCATTTTGGCCAACGGCCAAATTCAATTCGAAATGCATGCGGTGATGTTGGCCGTTGGCCAACCACGCCGGCCCCATCCGGGAAGAACTCTAGACGCAAGCCATCACGTGCTTTTAAAACGTTCCGCGCCGGCGGGGTTCGCAAGACATTGCGGGCGCGGCGTTTCATAACTGCGGTGTGTGATTGGTTCAGTCAAGGCGTTGAACCTGCGTGGGCTATCGTCCGCCGCGGCGGGACGCTTTTCCTCGCCCTTTTTTCACGCCACCGGGGCGAGTGGCAGGCTTCTTTCCAGCGGTTCGTTTGCGAATGATGTTCGGGTTGGATCCGCGTTCGGCTTTGGTTCGGGATGCTTTGGGCGGATCGGCGCCGATGACGGTTCCGGTCGAACTGCCTGTCGAATTACCAGGCGATGCCGTTCGCTTTTTAGCTTGTTTGGATGCCTTTGCGGTTGTCACTTTTCCGCGAGTGGTAGTCGCGCGGTTTTTCGTGGCTTTGCGTGTCCCCTTGTAAGCGGTGCGTCCACCAGTGCCTTTGGCCGCCACGTTTCGACTGGCCCCTCCTGGACGCCGTTTGATGGATTGCTTGGATGTCGCACGGGCGCGCGGCGCGGCTTGTTCGGCCTTTTCAGCGGCATCGATGCTCCGCCGTAGTTTGTCGACTTCGGCCCGAGTGAGTTTGCGGTAAGCTCCACGAGGAACGTCGCCCAACTTCAATGGTCCGATCGCGATGCGTCGCAGTTGTTGAACCTTGTGTCCTAAACGTGCCAAGATGCGACGAATTTCGCGGTTTTTGCCTTCCTTCAGCCGAATTTCCATCTCAGTCGCTTTGGGACGAGCCTTGATGATCTTGGCCCCATCGACCTGGACAAAGCCTTCGGCAATGTACATGCCTTCACGCATCTTCTTCATCGTTTCGCCGCGGACTTCGCCGGCGACGACCACGCGGTAGACCTTTTGAATTCCAAATTTCGGGTGAGCCAATTTTTGGGCGAGGTCACCGTCGTTGGTCAGCAGGATGAGGCCTTCGCTGGACAAATCCAAACGACCGACGGGAAAGACACGTTCGGTGGGCGGAACCAAGTCGATCACGCGAGGCCGGCCGCGTGGGTCACGATTGGTCGTGACGATGCCAACGGGTTTGTTGACAACGTAATACACCAGTTTTTGAGGGCGCAGGTAGTTCCCGTCCACCCGCACCTTTTGAGTTTCAGGATCGACCGTGATCCCCAATTGGGTGATCGTTTCACCGTCCACATCCACCCGTCCCTCACGGATCAGTTCTTCACATTGTCTCCGGCTACCAAAGCCTGCGGAGGCGAGCAATTGATTGATTCGTTTCGCGGAGGACGTCGCCTGGTCTTTGGGAGAAGACTGCGGACGTTTTGACTTCGAGGACTGGCGTGGCATGAAAGGACGAGCGAAGAAAAAGGTAGGGCTGGCAGGACTTGAACCCGCGACCTAGGAATTATGAGTTCCCAGCTCTAACCAACTGAGCTACAGCCCCGAAATGCGAAATTCGCAGAAGCAAATGATAGCTGCCCACCCGGGTTTGTGACAGTGTCGAAGTCTTCCGTCGGACAAGGAACTCGGCGTGGGATCTGGCCGGCGCGAGCGGGAGCGGTCGGCGAGTTTCGCGTCCATGATTCCGACGCACCCGGTTTAGGCTTGTGCGTTTTCAAAGGTCATTTTGTGTGCTCGCAGGTGCGAACAAATTCAACTCAGAGTCTCAATGTGCAACTCGGAGTCAAGCCCGCGGCGAGCAAACCATGCCCACGACGTGGCAGCAACGAACACCAAGGATGACGATGAATATCTCATGGGTTGCAATCATTGCATCGACGAACTCATGCCAGGAATCATCCAAGAGTTCAGTGCCCGACTAAGTGCCGCAGCGGTCGGTGACATCGACTGCATGCCATGACGATTGCGCGTTACCACTCATGATGACGCTCTGCCGCTGGGTCGATACTACATCGAGTGGCCTGTCAAAGCTGAGAGTGAGAGTTGATCGACCAACCGAGACGCGATTGCTTTCTATCCAGCAACAACCGAAGCGATGCTTCGCCTCAGCAACGAGTGCATAAACACCTGTGGAAAATTCCAAACGTTCTAAATGTGGGCTGTGCGGACGCCAGACGATTCTGATCAAAGAAGGTCATGGGCCGTGGATCCCCTTCGATTTGGGCTGCAGCCGAAAGCACAACTGCATGCACCAAAAATCTTCGCCGAGTGCTCTATCGGAGGCCCGTCCACCATCGCGTGTTTGGCAGGCGAAGGAGCCTTGTGTGGCTCCGTTTCAGTCAAGCGCTCGCCCTTCGGTCCCGGCAGAAGCTCCGGTTCGTGTTCCTCTGAAATCGCCGAACCAGACATCCGAAAAATCACCCATTCGGTCGACGCGCTGGCGATGCGTCGCAAACCGAGTCGGAGCAATTGTTGTCCAATTGCATCGGAAAGCGTCCGAACGAATGAGCAACTCGGCGGGCACCGGGGCACAGATACCCGCCGAGTCTAATTCGACGACTCTGGGCAAAGAGTCGCCGAAAGGAGATCTTGATCCCTCAAAGCAAGAATTGAAAGACTAGGTGCGTCTGCTAAAATATCACCTCGTAAAACCCGCCGTCTGGATGCACGCCAGCCGCCCTGGTGGAAATCGCGGAACGAATCGAATCTGCTGCGCAGGGGCAAACTCAGTGCATCAGCATCACATTCGCAATCGCCCAGTTCAGGCTTGCTCGCTCGCAGAAGCGAGTTCGTCGGATCGCAATTGCGGACAGACTCGATGCAGCACATCGGCGAGCAATTCGATGTCGTGGTCGCGATGAGCGGACGTGATCGAGACACGCAATCGCGATTGTCCGGTCGGCACCGTTGGCGGGCGGATGGCGGGGACGAAGAACCCGTTTTCACGCATCGCTTCGCTGCACCGAATCGTTTCCGCTTCGTCACCGATGATCAGTGGGACGATTGGAATCCCAGCCTCCAAACCACCGATTTCACGGTTCATTCGTCGGCGGAACAGGCGTGACATGTGCGCG
>NZ_JBICHO010000508.1:0-14723 GCF_043100905.1 Rhodopirellula sp. JB055
GGCATTCGCTGTTGATCGGGTGGGCGACATCCGCATACAGCTTCTGTGGCGAATTCGCATTGTGGCCACTCAGTTTGGCTCCACAGTGATTGCAATAAGTTGCACGCAAGTGGTTCTTCGAGCTGCATTTGCCACAGTGACCCGTCAATTTTCGACTGGGCATGGCGACGAAGGGGCCACTGGAGCCGTCGATGATTTTCAGATCACGAACGACAAACGATTGGTCAATGGTGATCGAGCAAAACGCCCGCAGACGGTCCTCCGAACCTTCCATCAGCTTGATGCGAATCTCGGTAATTTCCACGACGTCCCCCTATGCGATGTGGATCTCCGACGGCACCACACAACTCATAACCGGTCGGATCAATGCGCCACCTGGAAAAGTCGATCGCAGTGTCTTTGCAGCGAACGCTGCTTGTTGCGACGAGTCTGCCAGAGCGAAGCAAGCCGAACCGCTGCCCGTCATGTGGCAATGTGTCAGTCCAGCCTTCGACAGACATTCTAGGGCGGGAGCAATGCGCGATGAAAGCCCGCGTGCGGTCGCTTCCAAGGTGTTATGCAATGAAAACGTGTTTTCGGCGGTCATTCCTTGCAGTGCGAGCAGTAAATCATCGCTGGAACGGGGTGAATCAGGGACAATGCACCGTGAATAGACTTGCGCGGTCGAAACACTCGCCGCCGGGAAAATGACGACTGCGTGCAACGGATTGGCTAATGTGAAGAACTGCAGTTTCTCCCCGCGACCGGTTGCACGGGCGCATAGGATGCCATCGTTGGAATGAGCAGGGACTGGTGAGTGCGTGGATTCAACAGAACGTGGAGCCCCGAAGAAAAAGGGAACATCACTGCCGATCTCGGCGGCCAATGAAGACAGTAATTCCCGTTTGGAACTCACTGGCATCTTGGGGTGGGTTTCGCTGGCGGCTTCCCATCCCAGTTGCAATGCCGAGGCAGCGTCGCTGCTGGCACCTCCCATGCCCGCTCCGCTGGGAATGTTTTTGTTCAGGTGGACTTCCCATCCACCGTCCAAGCCCAAGGTCTCGGTCAGGCGATGGAGCGCACGGACGACCAGGTTTTTCTCGTCGATCGGAATGAACAGCAATTCGTCGTCTTCATCGACCTGCAATTCTTGGGCAACCGAAGCTCGTCCCGCCGTCCAGTCAACCGACAATTGGACCCCCGGTCGCGAGGTGCGGCGAAGGCGAAGTTCGTCTCGCCAATCGATGGCGACCATCACGGTGTCCAGTTCGTGAAAACCGTCATCGCGACGTGCCAAGAGTTCGAGAAAAAGATTGAGTTTCGCGGGAGGCGAAGTGTGGTACCAGCGAGATTCAGTCACGTGTTCAGGCTGCTTTCTGAGAAGACGGCAGTTGGTCTTTCATCTTACCCAGCGATTTCATCGCTACCAAAGCAATCCCCAATCGATCTGCCAGTGCGATCGTTTCTTCGCTGTCCAATAGGATGGTCTTGTCGGCCTCGATGGCGATCGCCGCTCCTCCTGCTTCGTGAACACGCTGGATCGTTTGCGGGCCGATGGTTGGTACATCGAACCGCATGTCTTGTTCTGGTTTGCTGACTTTGACCAGCGTCCAACCACCTCGTCGGCACAATTCGCCCGTGCGTGCGATGCAGGCGTCGGTGCCTTCAATCGCTTCGACGGCGATGATGGTGCCATCTTTGATCGTGATGGCTTGGCCGATGTCCAGTCCGCCCATTGTCTTTGCGATTTGCCATCCGGCGGCGATGTCAGACTGGATTGCGGACGAAGGTTTGCGGCGAGTCAGCCGCCCCGTTTTCGCGAGCAGTTCCGGGGCCAAGTCCGTGGCAGAGCAAATTTTCATCTTATGATTCTCATAAGTGTCGATGACCGCGCCGAGCAACCGGTCGTCGCGTGCGTCTCGGCGAGCACCAAACAAACACGGCCAAAATGTTTTGATGCACGTCCAGTCCGGCGTGTGACGAATCCAAACCGAACCACTGTAAAGCAGGTCGGACTTGAACAGTTTGCCTGCCATTGTCACGTGGCTGACATCGTTGCGTTTGAAGTAACGAAGATGACCACCAAATCGGCCGACGCCTGACCACATCACGCTGTCACAAAGGTCATTGAGTTCTTCGCCGGCGTGTCCCGTGATGGCAACACAGTGAACCGGATGACCGAGAGCCTTGAGTTTTTCGGCGACACAGATTGGAAAGCGTCCCCAGCCCGCAATCAAACCAACCGGTGCACCCACAGGCACATCGCGATCGGCCAAACCAGAATGGTCCATGTCGTCGACATGGTGATTCGTGGTTGGATTGGAAGAGACAGTTGTCATGGCGGTCGCAAGTCTCATGGCAGTCGCAAGGTTGCGGGAACCGATATTCGCTCAGGCAGCTTTTTGTTGACCGATGCTCGAGGATTGGTTTTCGGCAGCGGTCGTCAATCGGCTGACTTGCTGCGTCAATCGTTTTAGGTCGCGACGCATTTCGGGCAGTTTGCGTTGGACAGCCATGATCTGCATTTGATCTCGCTGTGGGGTCGCCGGCGAACCCAAGTAAACTTGGTTCGGCGCCAGATCGTCCATCACACCGGCTTGGGCACCGACGATCACACCGTCCGCCAATGCGATGTGGTCTTTCAATCCGACTTGCCCGGCCAAAACGACATAGTCACCGGTGATGCAACTTCCTGCGATCCCGACTTGGCTGCACAACAAATTGTGACGACCAATTTGGCAGTTGTGAGCGATCATGACTTGGTTGTCGATCTTGGTGCCTTCGCCGATGCGGGTGGCGCCATAGGTGCCTCGATCGATCGTCGAACTGGCGCCCACTTCCACATCGTTTTCGATCACGACATAGCCAAGTTGTGCGGTGGGCACGTGGCGTCCATCGATCATTTTGTATCCGAACCCGTGAGCGCTCACGACCGTGCCGGCGTGCAAGGTGACGCGCTGGCCGAGTTGACTGTAGGCATACAGCGTCACGTTGGGGTGCAGTGTGCAATCGGCACCGATTTGGCAACCCGCCGCGATGGTGACTCCTGGTGCGATGTAGCAACCGGGACCAATTTTGACGTCGGCACCGATGACCGCCGAAGGGTGCACTTCGCTGGTCGGGTCAATGTTGGCGGTCGGGTCGATCCCGCTGGCTGGCATGGAGTTGCCCAGGGCGGGCCGGTAGTGGCTGACCACTTGAGTGAAGGCGGCGTGAGGGTCGTCTACCAGGATTTGCAAACGAATGGGTGAGGCGGCGACGTATTCGGGAGCGATGACCGCGAAAGCGCGGCTGTCTGACAACTGGCTGACGTGATTGGCTTGATCGATCAGCGTGATTTCTTGGGGCCCCGCTTCGGCTGGGGGCGCGGCACCCGAGCAAATCGCTCCCGAAATTTTATCGCTCGGGGATTTCCCTTCGGCAGCATCCTGCGACGAATCAGAGTCGTTTGGGTGGCAATCGCTGAAGTCGAGCAGTCGACCGCCAACCAAGTCGGCGATTTCTTGCAGAGACAGTCCATTGGAAGACGCCATTTGAAAAATCCTTTTTCGGTGACGTGTGTCGAGGTGCGGGCGGGATCCTGGGTGACTTCTCTTGTAGCGGCAACCCATAAATTGATGCAACGTGAATCGTCGGTCTTGCGACGGTTCGTCAGAAAGGACTAGTACAGGGCTGCATGACGCGCGTTGGTGTTCCTTTCGCGCGTTTTCCGAATGGCTCCAGCACCCAGTCGCTAACGATGCCCAGCCCTGCTCTTCGCAATGATTCCTTTGTCTCGCCCGCCCCACCGGTTTCGGCTGGCACTCGGTCGCATGCCAACGAGGCGTCGCCGCCCAACCCAAATGGTTTGCGGGTTTTCAACCCCGACGTGAATCAGCCTGCGGAAACCACCGCTCAGCCCGTTCAGAACAGTCGCTGGACGATCTGGAGCTGTCTGACCGCTTCTTTGATCGCGGGGGCCATCTTCGCCACCATGACAGGTTGCCAGTGGGCGGCGGGAAGCCAGAACACTCAGGGAGCAGCTCTGTACAACCAAGGCCAGTACACGGCGGCGATGGAGCAGTTCCAAAAAGCGATTGCGTCGGACCCAACCGACGCGGATGGCTACTACAACTTGGCCGCAACAACGCACCGACTGGGGAATCAGCGGCAAGATCCGAACCTGATCCGCCAAAGCGAAGCACTTTACAATCAATGTTTGGATCACGATCCCAATCATGTCGATTGTCATCGCGGGTTGGCGGTTTTGTTGGTCGATTCCGGACGTCCTGACCGGGCTTTCACGCTGCTGAAAAACTGGGCCGCTCAGAACCCCGCTTTGGCTGAACCACGCATCGAGTTGGCCCGGCTTTATGAAGAGCACGGCGAACCCCAAACGGCGCTGAAATACTTGGAAGACGCGGTGCAGCAAGACGCCAACAACGCTCGGGCGTGGTTGGCACTGGCCCGTCTGAGAGAAGCCAGCGGTGATCCGGTGCAGGCATTGCAAAATTACCAACGAGCGTTGGCGCTCGGCGGAGGCGTTTTGGGGCCCAATGGAGCGATGGTGAGCGAGCGCGTGGCCGCGCTCAGTCGCCAGATCAACTCGACTCGGGACGCCGCCTCGTTCAACGCCGGCGGCACCCAAATGGCCACTCCCAACGGATTTGGTTCAACTCGCTATTGAATCCAGCCGCGTTGATGTCAGTGGGATAGGCTAGCGAGCGATTTTGAGGACAATGTAGGGTCGGTTTTCCTTTCACTCCCCCGATTGCCTGCCCGATTCTCATGAAATCAATGGACGCCTTGGTGTCGTTGTGCAAACGACGCGGTTTTCTTTTTCAATCCAGCGAAATTTACGGCGGTGTCCAAGGCTTCTGGGACTACGGACCGTTGGGCGTGGAGCTGAAACGCAACCTCAAGGATGCGTGGTGGCACGACATGATCTCGGGCCACAACGAATTGGTGGCGCCCGCAGGGGCTCCCTCCACTTTCGAAATGGTCGGCCTGGATTGCACGATCATCATGCACCCACAAGTCTGGAAGTGCAGCGGCCACTACGACCTGTTCCACGATCACATGGTCGATTGTCGTGAATCGAAGAAACGGTATCGATTTGACCAGGTTCGCGGTCGTTTCGTCGAATACCAAGGCAAAAAGATCTTCGTTTCGACGCTCGCTGAAATTGAGCAAGAGGAAGACGAAGTTCGCCGGCGCGGGCTGAAGTTCTTTAAACTTCGTGCCAAGAACGCGGACGAGTTGACCATCGAAAAGGAATCGTTAACGCTGGACAAGCTGGATTCGACCGAAAACGTGTTGGCTCCCGACGCAAAGACGCTTGGAACGTTGACCGAGCCTCGCGAATTCAATTTGATGTTCAAAACCACCTTGGGTGCTTTGGGCGGTGAAGACGACACGACGTTCCTGCGTCCTGAGACCGCGCAAGGGATCTTCGTCAACTTCAAGAATGTCGTGGACAGTTCTCGCGTTCGCATCCCGTTTGGAATTGGCCAAACCGGCAAGAGCTTCCGCAACGAAATCACGCCGCGAAACTTCACGTTCCGCTCGCGCGAATTCGAGCAAATGGAAATTGAGTTTTTCTGCCACCCTGATCAGTCGCAAGAGTGGTACCGGTACTGGCGAGATCGCCGGATGGCTTGGTACACCAAACTGGGTTTGTCCGATGAATCGTTGATCATGCGAGAACACCACACCGAGGAATTGGCTCACTACAGCGTCGGCACCGCCGACATCGAATACGCGTTCCCGTTCTTGCCCGAAGGCGAGTACGGCGAATTGGAAGGAATTGCCCACCGCGGCGATTTCGACCTCCGCAGTCACATGGAAGGCAAACTCGATCCATCGACCAATCCAATGACGGTGGAACTGAACGAGCACGGCAAGCCCAAGCATCGCGGCAGTGGCAAGGACCTCGCTTACCGGGACGAAATCACGAACGAAAAATTCGTCCCGCATGTGATTGAGCCCTCCGCGGGTGCCGACCGTGCCGCCTTGGCGTTCTTGTGTGAAGCCTACACCGAAGACGAAGCACCAGACGAAAACGGCAAGATGCAAACTCGAACGGTCATGAAATTGGACCCGCGCTTGGCTCCGATCAAGGCCGCTGTGTTCCCGCTCGTCAAGAAAGACGGCATGCCCGAGGTGGCCCAAGAAATCTACGGCGCCCTCAAAGAACACTACAACGTGTTCTACGATGCGAAGGGAGCGGTCGGTCGACGTTATCGTCGTCAAGACGAAGCAGGAACGCCTTACTGCATCACCGTCGATGGCGATTCGCTGAAGGACAAAACCGTCACGATTCGGGACCGAGACTCGCTGGAGCAAACCCGCGTCAAAATCGACGACGTGGTCTCCGAGATCCAATCACGAATGAAAGCGTCCACCTGATCCAGGCGGTGATTGGAGCGGTCTGATCAGGGCATTCACGCGGTCAAAGCACTCGTCATGACGCTTGGGGCTGATCAGAAAACTTGTAGCCAAACAGTTCACAATCGCGGCGATGCCGCGAGGCAACCAAGTCGATGCCGCGTTGCGAGTAGTAGCTGCGGTAATCGTCTTTCGTCGACACGTTCACACGGTTCGCGGTCGGCGAGACATCAATTTTGAGCTGTGCAATCAGTGTTTGTAGTTCTTGCAGCAAACACTCCTGATGCAGAACGTGGTCAACGCGAATTTGGCCTTCTTCGTCGCAGACCCAGTCGGATTGCTGCTTCTTCAGATAGCCCTGGGGTGATTGCGGGGCGTTGTCGTCATCGAGCCAATTCAGGTAATCGTCGAAGGACATTCGGCGAAAGAGTTTGTGTTCGACCTTGAGCCCCGATCGCTTTCCCCAACGATCGCGACGGACGTAGTTGAACCACGAAACGTGCCATGCCCACGGATTCCGCACGACGGTCATGATTTGGTTGTGATGGATGTCTTCGCCGTGGTTCTCGAAGACTCTCAGGTACTCGAGGTAGGTCAAATGTCCCCTCGCGTCATCCCACTGAATTGTCGGGCACGCCTCAGAGTAGGGAGCAAAGGTCTTTTGAATGAAGGAGCCACCGCACTTCGGGATGTGCAGGTAAATCAACGAGAGTTCGTTCGAATCAGTTGTCGGCAATTGCATTGGCAAAATCCGTCACGGCAAGAATCACGCGAATCCATGTCGTCCGTCGGGATGCGCAGGAATCTCACCCTCGGGCCTGTGGTTCCACAGGGCATTTCCCGAGAAGGATGCAACCATCGACCAATCCGTTCGACAAAGTAGCTTCATTCGATTCAGTGAACCTAATGGACGTCTTTGTCACAAGACCGCGAATTTCTGAGTCAGGCCGCTCGGGCAATGAGTTGTCGTTCCCGAGAACGCTGCATCGCGGCTTTCCAGCAAAGATGCCTTGTGCGGCTTCCATCAAGGATGCCTGCATAGTCGTCCCCGAGAACGCGATCGTAGGTTAGCGCTGCAGTCAGTGCGTTGTTCTGGCCATCGATTTCGGCTGATATTCGTTTGCGATGCATCATCGTCCGAAGTTTTTCGATTCGCTGGCTGTATTTTTTGATTTTGCCTGCGACGGCGACGCTCGCGTCGCTCGCTTCTGCGAGTTCTGATTGGGTCCCTGTTTTTTCAGCGTACATGGCCATGTTCTCCGCCAGCATTTGCTTGGTTTCATGGTCTTCTGGGCGAGCTGAGTGAAGCACGTAGTGATACCATACGCGGTAGTCGGGTTTTTCGATCTCTTGCGGCGAGATGGCGCGGATGGTTTCCAAGGTCGAAAAGAATGCGTGTGGGACGGTCAGTGTGTACCCAACAACATCGCATAGCGGGTCTTGTTTGTTTTCTTGCCGCCACATGTGAGCTGGTTTGCATCGCGGGTCGCCTGCTTTGTAGGCGTGATGGGCCCCGCCCGTGCTAGCCGGGCTGTATCCATTCAGTGTGAATGGGTGGGCCACGTGCATTGCGTGAGCATTCCTCAGGATCACTTGGTAAGTCACGTAGACGTCGGGGTTGCTGCTGGCGAAGCAAACGCCTTCTGGGGTTTCAATGCTGCGAAGAAAGCGGCGTGAGATACACCCGTGATAAATAGCGGGTTTGGGACCCAGAGCTCCGATGTTGCAGGCAAGGAGTCGTTGTTTGCTATCATTGCAATCGAGTTGGCCAACTTCACCGTACAGGCTGTTTCGTTGAAATTTGACGCTTCCGGTATGCTTTCCATAACCGGGGACAGGCCAACCATAGGTTGGACGATCCCAGCTCAATGCGTCTGGGGAATGTTGTTCCAGTATTTGACGCAGGAAGGGCAGTTGATCTGCGAGGAAGCAGTCGTCATCACCCATGTAGACCACGTAGTCACCGCTGCTTTTCCGCAGTGAAAACTCGAAGTTTTGACGCATCGAGATACGTTCACCCGTGTTGAAATATTTCACCCGAGAATCGTCAATGGAGGCGACGACTTGCTCTGTGTCATCATTGCTAGCATTGTCACTGATGATGATTTCAAACTGATCGTCTTTGGCCCGTAGCGCTGTTTGGATAGAGGCTTTGAGATACTTCGCTCGTTCTCGGGTCGGAATGATGAGGCTGATGATCACTTTGACTGCTCGGTGGTGGGGAGGGGAAGGAGAGACGGGCGATCGTGCGAGGCAACCGGATACTGCTGGCGAATCTTGGGTGCACGTTTGGGGAGAGTTCTCTTAGCAAGTTGGGTGGCAGGTGGTCAACGTCGAAGCGACGACATGTCGATATCGTCGAATTGAATTCGGTATTGTTGGGGGGCGCGAGGGACGCTAAGGTTTCACGCACCTCGAGTGCCCAAAGGCAAGGGGACTCGCACGTGCTTCGATGACTAAAGGAATGGTCAATGTCGATCGTATTGCTAGCCGGCGGGCTCGGCACCAGACTGCAGGAAGAAACCACTACTCGACCGAAGCCCATGGTCGAGATCGGCGGGCGTCCGATCTTGTGGCACATCATGAAGCATTTTGCTCATCACGGCCAAGATGAGTTCAACATCGCCTGTGGTTACATGGGTGACTTTATCAAGAACTATTTTCTCGATCAGTACAACCTTGCTGGTGACCTGTCGATTGATTTTGGACGCAATGTGGTTGCCCGGAAGGAAACCGAAGCCGAGAGCTGGCGCGTCAATTTGTTCGACACGGGAATCGATACGCAAACCGGCGGTCGCTTGCTGCGTTTGAAGTCTCGTTTGGATTCCGGGACATTCATGCTGACCTATGGCGATGGTGTCAGTGATGTGAATGTGGAAGAGTTGTTGGATTTTCATCGATCGCATGGTCGGTTGGCAACCGTCACCGCCGTTCGACCGCCAGCTCGGTTTGGCGGGTTGATCATGAATGGCGACTTCGTGGATCACTTCACTGAAAAACCCGTGTCGGGAGAAGGCTGGATCAACGGTGGGTTCTTGGTCTTCGAGCCGGGGATTTTTGACTATTTGTCATCCGATCGGGACAGCCTTGAAGCGGATGCATTGGAAAGAGTGGCAGCGGACGGGCAGTTGGCCGCCTATCGTCATGACGGATTCTGGCAATGCATGGACACTCTCCGGGACAAGCACTATCTACAGCGGTTGTGGGATGAAGGTCACGCCCCATGGTGCACCTGGGAAAGCGATATCAAAGAACCTCGCTTGCGAATCGCGCCCACTAAAGCCAAAGCTGCCTGACAACCTTTCCGCGACAGCAATGCCTGTTCGCAATTCTCTGCACTCCCGACAAAGACTCTAAATTCACGAGTGAACCATGGATGTTTCTGACACCAGTGAAGCCGCATTCCAAGCAAGTTTCTGGCGAGATCGCTCGGTCTTGGTTACCGGTGCGACGGGGCTGGTAGGTGGGTGGCTGGTCAAGCGACTGCTCGAAGCAGAAGCTGACGTCATTTGTTTGATTCGCGACTGGACGCCCAATGCAGAGATCGTTCGTTGTGGTGATCTTGATCGCGTGACGGTTGTTCGCGGGGACATCTGCGATCAAGACTGCTTGGAGCGAGTTTTGGGTGAGCATGAGGTTTCAACCGTCATGCACTTGGCGGCGCAAACCATCGTTGGAATTGCCAATCGCAATCCGATTTCAACGTTCGAGGCCAACATTGGCGGAACATGGAAGTTGATGGAGGCTTGCCGCCGCAGTCCGAAGGTGGAGCAGATTGTCGTGGCATCTTCAGACAAGGCATACGGCGATGCGAAGGTGCTGCCCTACACCGAGGAAACCCCGTTGGTTGGAATGCATCCGTACGATGTCAGCAAATCATGTGGTGATTTGATTGCTCAGACGTACGCAAATACCTACAACTTGCCTGTCTGCGTGACTCGTTGCGGTAACTTCTACGGTGGAGGGTCTCTGTATTGGAACCGGATTATTCCTGGTACTATTCGGTCAGTGTTGCGTGACGAAGCACCGGTCATTCGATCTGATGGTTCGTTTGTACGCGATTATTTCTATGTGGAAGACGGCGCTGCTGCTTACATGCATTTAGCCGAACAAATGGCACAACGTCCCGAACTCAACGGCGAGGCGTTCAATCTTTCCACCGAGATTCAAGTTTCTGTCTTGGAGCTCGTTGACCAAGTTCTTCAAACGATGGGCTCTTCGCTTCGCCCAAGGGTGTTGGGTGAGGCTTCCAACGAGATTCAGCACCAGTACTTGGACGCGAGCAAGGCTCGGAATCAACTGAATTGGCAGCCTGAATTCACATTGGGTGAAGGAATGGCCCGCACCATTGAGTGGTACCAGGACTACTTTCGAAACACCTCAGCGTTGCGATCGGCAACAACCAAGGTTTTTCCGCCATCCGCAGTTGCTTGATTGTGCGGAAAGAGATGCTGACAGGGCCACCGTCAGTTTCGGCGGCCCTTTTTTCGCGAAAAATCGAGTTCGCGATGTATTGATCTCTGGTCTATTTGCGGAGCAGGTAACCCGAAGGTGCAACGGAGATCTGCAGCTTGTGATCGATTGATTCGTCGATTGTAAAGTCGGGGTTTTGTTTGATGAATTCCATGACCGCCGATTTGGGGCTGTTGCCTGGACGCCAGGGACGATCGTCGAAGAACTCTTCCGGCATGTCTTCGACGATGGTGTCAAAGGCGACGCAGTAGCTTCCCGAGGTAACAAGCGGAGCGTAGGCATTCAGTTCCGCAAGAACGTGATCGTGAGTGTGATTGCTGTCCAACAGGACCAAGACGCGATCAGTGGGCGTCACCTTGGATTTGACTTGCGAGACAACCTCGTCCGCAATGCTAGAGCCCTCAATCATGTCGATTCGATTCGACATCGGGTGGGCTTCAATGGCATCGCGGTTGTGAGACCGGATGTCGATATCAATCCCAATGACCCGACGCTTCGGCGCGGCAGGGTCAAGCACCTCTCCGTTTTCAATCGCATCGGTGTAGTCAAGCAGCGTCAGCATCGAGGCGTTGTAGATCAGTGAGCCTCCGTGCGCAATTCCGGTTTCAATGATGACATCCGGGCGGCAATTCCAGATGAGTTCTTGGACTTGCCACGTGTCATTCGGGAACTGGATCGCCGGACGACCGAGCCATTTGAAGTTATAAGCCCATTTATGACGCGTGATTTCGCGAATCCAAATGCGAGACAAGGCGCCGAGGTCAGTGTCTTTTCCCAGGGATTCGATATTTTGTGCGACTTCCTGTGCGAATTCTTCATGCGGATTCATCAATGAACTCTTTCCAGTGAGTGGTGTTCGAGCAGATAAACGAGGTGCCTTCTCGGCCGCAATTCGCGACGAGATCCAGTCCGGTCACAAAAGGCGTGAAGTCACCATGTTGTTGCGGGTAGGGCTGATGTTGATAGTCCATGAAACGTACCTCAATGTTGTTTGTTTCAAAGACGTCGTAGTCCATGTAGTTTTTTGCACCGTGGCCAGTGATGTACACATCCCCTGAAAGCTTTTTCGTGAGGTCCATGAGGCGTTGTGAACTACGACCAGGAACGTTCAGAGAGTTGGAGTCGGCGAACTGCGTGTTTGCGTCGAGACCAAAGTATTCAGCAAGTGCTAGGATCGACTGTCGTGACAATTCGCCAATTGTTCGGGGGGAATGGTCGAAAACTGACTTCATCAGTTCCATTGCGTCATTTTGAAATGGGCACTGTTTAAAGGCGTCTGTGATTAGCTTGAGATGTTTTTCTTGCCAATTTTGAGAGGAGTCAATCTGGACTTCCTCGATCAGTTGTCCACGGTGATAGTCCTTGAGCGGAACCGTCATCCACCGTACCCCGCCGGCCGTTTTGACCTGCACCCGGTTGTAAAATCCACGCGTGTATTGCACGTCGTCATAGTGGACGAAAATGTTTGCCAGACGGATTTGTTCCAGTAATCCGACCCATGGAAAATACATCGATTGCGAAATGACGACGGATCGCATGTTGTTTCTATGGAAGGGTCGAGGAGCAGAGTGCGTTGAATCGTTCGAGAATTCTGTTGTCCGTTAACGCATGGCTTGGGCAGTTTATCAGTTGAGCGATGGGCGCGGTACCGCGTGGTGAGTTCTCGTCCTTGAGTAGACTGAACCAAACTAGGTTGAGATAAGTCTTTTGGATGTAGCTGATCGTCTGCATTCGTTGCAAGTTGTGTGGGTCAGCAAGGTGGCTGCAGACTTGTGCGATGATGGGGCCTGTGTCGACTCCTTCGTCGATGCGGTGAAGTGTGCTGCCAAGGATTTTTACGCCGCGTCGATATGCCTTTTCAACTGAATTCATCCCTGGGAAGGATGGCAGCAGGGATGGGTGAATATTCACGACTCGGATCCCTGCGGATTCGAACGTTGAGGCTTGAAGCAGTCGGTCGTAGTAGAGGATGACGTTTTGGATCCCCTGGTCGTGGAAATGCGACGCACAGCGTTCTGAGAATGATTCTCGGTCATGGTATGGAAGTATCTTCCATGGAACGGACCGTTCACTGCAGCGATCAGAAAGCCCGCAGGCTCGGTTCACCACGGCCGATGCTGCGAAATCATTTTGGTCGCCGCCCAGGCAGTCGAGGGCTGAAAAGAAGGAACTGCCCCCCGCTGATCCGATCACTCCGAAACGCAACATGAAATATGGCCAAAGGAACGGAGGCTGGAAAGTGAAGCCGATGGATCGGCGTGGTGGTTAAGCTCTGTCAATGCAGTCAAGCCGGATTGAGGTTTCGAATGATCGTGGCAACACGCTTGATGTCGGCGTCTTCGATGTCGTGATAGCTAGGAAGGTTGAAAGAGCGTTTGGGCAAATCGTATGAGTTGACATTCTCCGGTTGGCTTTCGAAGAAATCGAGGCTGCTCAGTGGGTGGAAAAACACTCGGGCGTCAACGTTCTCGGCGCGGAATCGTTCGGCAAGCAGTTCACTGGTGATGCCTGATTCCTTGGTGCAGACGATGGATGGCATCCAGGCTCCATTGACCGTGCCCTTGTCTTCAGGGTTTAGTGAGATCCAATCTAGGTCTGACAGTTCGGACCGGTAGGCAGACATGATTTCTCGTTTGCGACTGATGAGCGAGTCGATGCGTTCCATCTGCGCGCATCCGATCGCCGCTTGGATGTTAGACATCTTGTACTTGAAGCCGACCATGTCAGGCCAGAACTGCTTCGTTTGCGAACGCGCACGACCGTGATTGGAAAGGGTCAACACGGTCTCGTACAGGTCGGGATCGTTGGTCACAAACATGCCGCCTTCACCAGTTGTCAGTGTCTTCGTTCCGTGGAATGAAAACGTTCCGAAACGTCCGATGCTTCCTGCACGACGCCCGCTGTGCTGTGAACCAATTGCCTCGGCCGAGTCTTCAATGATAGGAAGGTTTTTCCGTTTTCCGAGATCACACAAAGACTGCATGTCGCAAACGTTTCCGTACAAATGCACTGCAATGATTGCTTTGGTGTTGTTGGTGACGGCAGCCTCTGCTCTTTCTGGATCGATGCACCACGAGTCTTTTGAAACGTCGACAAAAACAGGTGTTGCACCCAGGTGAATGATTGGTGCGACGGTGGCAATCCAGTTTGTGTCGGCGAGAATCACTTCGTCGCCTGGTCCAATCCCTAGTGCGGCAAGGCCCATGTGGATGGCCCCGGTGCAACTGGACGTCGCAATGGCATAGTCGACACCGAGATGTTCTCGGAATGCCTGTTCGAAGCGACCGATGTATTCGTAGCACCTCTCCCCCCAGCCATTTTCGGCTGCGTCGGTCGCGTAACGCACCTCAAGGTCTGTGATGGATGGTTTGGTGTAGTGGATCCTGGGTTTCATATGATTCTCAGGTGAGGGATAGCACTCACTAGCTGGGCGTTCCACTGCCGCGTGTAATCGAGTTGTTTTGCGATTTCGTCGAGGAGGTTCCAAGGGAGGACAACGATGTAATCGGGACGGGTTGAACGTAGTTGATCTTCATCGACGATTGGAATTCGGCTGCCGGGCATGAACTTGCCCTGTTTCGCAGGATTGCGGTCGACGACAAACTGAATCAGATCCGGGCGGATGCCGGCATAGTTGATCAAAGTGTTTCCTTTGGCAGCAGCACCGTAGGCGGCCACGCTTTTATTTGCCTGTTTTGCATCAATGAGGAAACGAATGAATTTGTCTTTGACTTCATCGGTTTTCTGTTGAAATCCGAGATAGAAGTCGGTGGAGGAAAGCCCAAGGTCTGCCTCTGCTTTGAGAAGTTCATCGACCGTAGGGGTTCTAGCTCTTTTGCCTGTGTCGGTACGTTGGGCGAACACGCGGAGGCTGCCTCCGTGTGTTCGGAGCTGTTGAACATCGA
>NZ_JBICHO010000509.1:0-21970 GCF_043100905.1 Rhodopirellula sp. JB055
GCTGGGAGCAACGATTCTGCTTGCTTCGGAGGATATGGGAGAACCGGTACCGTTCACTGCGCCGTCGTTTTCGATTCCGTATCACGGTGATAAAAAACATTCAAACCATGGTCATTCCGACCGCAGCATCGTTCCGTTTCAGGAAGGGTTCTGGTGGTGCGAGGTCGGCAGTGATTTTGATATCGCACACGGATGCGATCACGTTCGAAAAAGTTTTGAACGTCCAGCAGATTGTCGTGCTGGATCAACGCGATCCGAGCGGCGATCGAGGCGATTCGTTGCATCGCATCGTCGTACGATCGAGCATCCGGAAAACGCTCGGGCGAGAATATCTTCATCGCCACGGGAACGGTGAATCCGTCCGTGCCTCGGTGCTCGGTCAAATAGACCTCGCCCTGTCCGCCACGCCCCAACATCCGACGGAGGTTGTAGTGGCCGGTCCAGTTCATCTTGCGACGACGTGTTAGCTCATCGTAACGCGAGACCAGCTTCGGGTCGCACTGGCTGGATTGCTCTCCGAGATACGTGATCGTCGGAACAGGTTCGTAGCGTGTGGTTGCAGGCATACCATTCTTACCGTCGCGGCGGCTTCCATGTCACCAAACGTAAACCAGCGAAAGGCGGGTGAGTTGCTGGGACGCTTTTACATTACGCGTCAAAGTCTATCTTGACTTGGGATTGATGTTTCGTCGAACGCTAAAAAATAACAGGGGGGTCGAATGCACCGTTTATGGCGGTCGAAAGGGTTACTTTCCCATCAATATCATCGCTGCCCCCAGAAGAATACCGCCGACACAAAACGCTTTTTGTTGAAGGTTCACTTCACCCAAACGTGATGCGCCCAATATCAACGCGACAACGACGCTGCATCTCCGCAGCGTCGAAATGACAGAAACCATCGCTTCCGGGTTCGCCATCGCGGTGAAGTAGACCATGTCCGCGGCCAATAGCAGCGGGCTGATGCACCCAACCGACGTGCGGAACTCAAACTTGGACGCAGGTCGCGGGCGGATGGTTCCGTTGTGGGCCGGCGAGCCGGTGGGGCTTTTCGTGTCCAGATTCATGTCCGCGTCAGAAGCGATGGTTTTGTCGGGTTGTTGGAACCACCAGTGCAGTGCCAAGGGGGTCATCACTGGCAACATATAGATCGTGAACCAGGCCTGCACGGTCGCGGGACTGTAGTGGCCCGTTTGCAAAAGGTATTTGTCGTAGATGGAACTGAGTGACCCAAGCAGCGTTGCTAGCAACATGCATCCCACCCATCGATTGGTTGAAAAGCCGATGCCTTCGGATTTGCCTAGCGTCGAAAAACGCCAAAATGATGCAATCACAATGGCGATGCCAACCCATTGCAGCGAAGTCGGCCGTTCCCCCAGAAAGCCAATCGCGATGGCAATCGTCCACACGGGGCTGGTGGATCGGATCGGTGCCGCAATGGAGAGCGGCAAATGTTTGAGCGAGAACAACGCCAACGTCCACGAGGCACCCACCAAAACGCTTTTGGCAAAAAGTTTACCGTGGTCCGTCCAAGTCAGCGGTTGGACTTTGAGAAACTCAATGGGAAAGGCATCGCCGGCGAACTGTTGAGCGATCAACAACGGACCCCAAATCGATGTGGCCACGCAGGCGCTTGCGAACAAGACCATCGGCACGGCGTTGTCACGAGCCGCCAACTTTTTTGCGAGGTCGTAAACCCCCAGCAAAGCGGCGGATACCAACGCCATCAGCATCCATTCCATGAGCGGACGTTGGGCTAGCGAGTTTGTTGGCCGGCGTAGCGAATGCCTCGCACGATCGCTTCTCGAACGTCAGACGTGCTGGCTCGTCGAGCCACTTCCATATTGACGCTCCATTCTGGACGCAACCGGCGATCGAAAACGGTCATGCCACGGGTCAGGTCACCGTTGACTTCGACATCGCCCGCCATTTCATCCCACTGAAACATTTCTGGTTCCAAGACAGAAATCAGCGTGGTGGCGTCTTGCAACGGGATCACTTCGCGGCCGAGTTTCTGATGCGAGACTCGGAATTTGTAGGGCAGGATCTTGTGCAGCAAGGCGCCGGCTCGCGTGCTTTCCGAAGGCAGCTTTTCAAGCAGGTCAACGCCAAAGGTGACTGCATCCGTGACGTCCAGCGGAACCAAACTTTTGGTGGTCGCTGACGCGACGACTTGTTTGGCACTGGAGGGATCAAAGAAGAAATTCATCTCTGACACCGCTGTCGCGTTGCCGCAGTTCGAGACCGTGCCGCCGCTGATCACGACTTTGTCGATCAACGGTAAAACCGCAGGGTCCAGTCGGCATAGGCGAGCCAAGTTGGTCAGCGGCCCGAGACAAACAATGGTGATTTCCTCGGGGTAACGACGAATCAAGTCCGCCATCAACTTGTCACCGGAATGATCGTTTTGGCGAGTGGCCGATGGAAAGTTGAGCCCCCCCAAGCCATCGGGGCCATTCAAGTGGCTGTCGTCCTGGATCGGCGGGTCGCTGGGGGCGATCGCCGTGCCGATTTGCGGGTAACGTGCCGGGTCCAACAGCGTCACGATCCCCATTGCATTGATGTTCGCCTGTGCCGCGTCAACGGTTCCCGCTGTTGGCGTGATCGCGACAACGTCCAGCCGAGGGTCGAACAACGCCATCGTCAACGCAATCGCGTCGTCAATTCCGGGGTCACAGTCGATGATGATCTTTCTGGTCATTTCATCAGTCTAAGATCTTCCGCGTGGCCCGGCGAGACCCTTGTTGGGGGCATCGGGCGAATCCCGCCGCAGTGGAGTGCCCGCGCAGTGGAGTGAAGGGATGCTGGCTCGCTTCGAATCATGGCAGCAGGCTACACTTGGGGCGTTCATTCCCGCATGCGTTGCCAGAGCGCGCATGAATGCTCTTGTTTTGCCAGGCTGATGACTGATTTTTCAACGGACGCGTCGCTCTCTTTCTCGGATGCCGTAGCCCATGCTCGCGGGGGCAATGATTTGTCGGCGGAACAGACCGGTGCTTTGATCGACGCAATGTTGCAAGGTGCGGCCAATGAAGAAGAGGTCGGGGAACTCTTGTTGGCGCTGCGAGACAAAGGTGAGGCGGTTAGCGAATTGGTCGGGGCGGCGAGAGCGATGCGAAAGCACATGACTCGGATCGACCACGACCACGACGTGTTGCTGGACACGTGCGGCACGGGCGGCAGCGGATCGGGGACCTTCAACATTTCCACCGCAGTCGCGATTCTTGCATCGGCCTGCGGTGTTGCGGTTGCCAAACATGGCAATCGTCGAGCAACCAGCAAGAGTGGTTCTGCGGATGTGCTGGAGTGCTTGGGCGTCAAAATCGAATCCGAACCGGATCAGGTTTCGCGGCGACTCAATGACATCGGGATCTGCTTTTGCTTTGCCGCCAAACTGCACCCTGCGATGCGGCATGTGGTGTCCGTTCGACGCAAGCTCGCCGTGCCGACCCTTTTCAACTTGCTCGGGCCACTTTGCAATCCTGCCGGAGCGACCCACCAATTGCTCGGGACGGCAGCACCCGAAACGCAAACCAAAATCGCCGCGGCGCTCGCTGAACTGGACACGCAGCGAAGCTACGTTTTGCATGCGGAGGACGGTCAGGACGAAGTCTCACTGGACGGGGCCACCTCGTGCATCGAAGTGGCTGCGGGCGACCAACAGAATCACACATGGAGGCCAGCCGATTTTGGGCTGACCCCGGTTCATCAAAATGCTCTCGCAGCAGCCAATCCGCCCGAGTCAGCGGAGATCATTCGCAACCTGTTCGCGGGCAGTCCCGGACCGCATCGCGACACCGTGTTGGCAGGATGTGCTGCGGCGCTGTGTTTGGTCGGGCGAGTCGAGTTGCTCACAGAAGGCGTGCGACTCGCCGCGGAGGCAATCGATACCGGTGCGGCGGAAGACAAACTGAATCAGCTCGCTGAGTGAGCCACCGACGCTATTCCGGATAGCCCTCTTCGCGAATGGTTTGCAGCAATGCCTTCATTCGCTGGACGACTTCAGGGTGCTCGCTAGCAACATTGTCTCGCTGTCCAATGTCGACCGACAAGTCGTACAGTTCGTGAGGTTGTTTGTCGTCGGAGGGAATTTGTCGACGCGATTCCCAGCCCTTGTTGCGACCGCTGACATAGCCGCTTTTCGCGTTGATCAGCAGCCACTTGCCATCTCGCAGCGCGTACTCATCGACGCGAGTGTTTTGGACCAGCGATGGACGATGCGTTTGGTCTGGGTTGGTCAGCAAGGGCATCAAGCTGCGTGAGTCCTTGGCTTGTCCGTCCGGGATCTTGAACCCAAGCATGTCTGCCATGGTCGCGAACACGTCGACTTGAGAAACCAATGCGTCGCATGTCGATCCGGCGGGTGTGACTCCTGGCCAGTGAATGACAAAGGGAACATGGTGGCCGCCTTCGTACAGGTCTCGTTTGAGACCACGAAATGGGTGCGACGACCAGTGATCGAATTTTTCATCCCGAGCGTACGCGTATCGTTCGGGACCGTTGTCGGCAGAGAAGATCACAATCGTGTTTTCACTCTGGCCCGATTCTTTTAGCGCTCGCAGCAACTTGCCGCAGGCGTCATCGGTTTCGCAGACATAATCGCCATAGGGACCAGCGCCGGATCGCCCGTCGAATTCGTCGTTGGGAATGATCGGGGCGTGAGGTGCCGGGAACGCAAAGTACAGAAAGAACGGTTGGTCACTTTCTTTTTGTGATTCGATGAACTGCACGCCACGTGCGAGCGTGGTGGGAATGTTTTGATACGGATCCCAATCCGATGTCATCGGGCCAGGACGACATTCCCAGTTGCCTTCTTTGATTGGCTTCCACTTGGCGGTGTCCATGATCGTGTCGGGGGCTTTGACGACTTTGTCATCTTGGATCCAGCAGTACGGTGGGAAGTTGATCACGGTGTCGCCAAAGTACGAATCGAAGCCGTGATCCAGAGGTCCGTCGGGAATCGATTGCGACCAATCAAACGCTTCCGGTCCGAATCCTTTTTTGCGTCCTTCGCCGAATGGTTTCGCGTCGGGTTTTTTGATCGCATCCCAGTCCCAACCCAAGTGCCACTTGCCGATCGCGGCCGTTTTGTACCCGTGCTGCTGAAACAGTTCGGCCAGCGTCAGTTGCTCGGGTTCGAAAACTGATTCGCCAAATGCGTTGACGATGCCGTGGAAATCTCGCCAATGATGGCGTCCGGTCAGCAACGCGTATCGGCTGGGGGTGCAGATCCCTGAGGAAGAGTGCCCGTCTGTGAACCGCATGCCCGATCGAGCGAGTTGATCCAGGTGTGGGGTCGGGATTTTTGATTCCGCATTCTGCAGGTTCAGGTCGCCGAAACCGAGGTCATCAGCGTACAAAATCAGCACGTTGGGATGCGTTTTGGTTTCGGCCCGTGCCGAGGAAACGCAATTCACGCAGCCCAGAAGTATGATGAGGGCTATGGCGAATGGGGATCGCAAGTGGAGTGGGAATCGCATCGAGGTTCTCGCCGCAAAAGTGCATTTTATTGTGGAAAGCTGCTACTCTATCTCGCCCGTCCACCGTTGTGGTCTTCACCCACCTAAAAACTCCCTCCTGTTTGAAACATCATGATTGCTCGTTGGTTCCGAAAGGTTTCGTTCCGTCACATTTCTCCAGCATGCTGCCTGAGCGTATTTGCTGCGTTGCTGGTTGGCAGTTTGTCGTCCACGGTCAGCGCCGCATCGGGCGACTCAGCGAAATCCTCCGACGCTCCGATGAACGTCGTGGTTTTGTACGCCGACGATTGGCGTCATGACACGCTAGGAGCCGCCGGGAATCCGGTTGTGAAAACGCCCACCTTGGATGCTCTTGCGAGCGAAGGCATGCGGTTCACAGAGAACTGCGTGACGACATCCATTTGCGGTGTTAGTCGAGCGTGTTTGTTCACCGGGCAGTGGATGTCCTCGCACGGTTGCGATGGTTTCAAACCCTTCGAAACTCCGTGGCAGCAAACCTATCCGGGAATCCTGCGAGACAACGGTTACTACGTTGGGCACGTTGGCAAATGGCACAACGGAAAGTTTCCCGGCGACAAGTTCGATTTCGGACGGTCCTACTATGGCCGACACTGGTTCAAGATGCCCGATGGATCGAAGGTGCATGTGACGCAGCGGAATGAAAACGATGCCCTTGAGTTCTTGGACAATCGCCCGAAGGATCAACCTTTCTGCCTGACCGTCGCGTTCTTTGCGACGCATGCCGAAGACGGGAACCCGCAGCAATTTTTGCCGCAACCGGAAAGCATGGGACTGTACCAGGACGTTGAAATTCCCGTGCCCGCCAATGCGACGGATGAATCCTTTCATCGTTTGCCCGAGTTCGTCGCTAACGAAGCCAACGAGGGGCGCAATCGCTATCACTGGCGATTTGATACGCCTGAGAAGTATCAGATCATGATGAAAAACTACTACCGCCTGGCGACGGAAGTGGACTCGACCTGTGGCCGAATTCTGAAAGAACTGGAAGAGCAAGGTGTGCTGGACAACACGTTGGTGATCTTCACGACCGACAACGGTTATTACCACGCGGAGCACGGGTTGGCTGACAAGTGGTATCCGCACCAAGAGAGCATTCGCGTGCCATTGATCATTCGCGACCCGCGGATGCCTGCGGACAAACATGGTTCGACCAACGACGACTTCACGCTCAGCGTTGACCTGGCACCGACGATTCTGAATGCCGTTGGTGCCGACGTGCCCGATTCCATGCAGGGCCGCGATATGTCGATTTTGTATGGTGCCAGCGATGCCGAGCAAGACGATTGGCGTGAGGAGTTCTTCTACGAACACCCCACCATTCGCGACAAGAATTTCATTCCGACTTCGGAAGCCTTGGTGCAAAAGGATTGGAAGTATTTCTACTGGCCCGAATTCGATCGCGAGCAGTTGTTCCACATCGCGGAAGACCCGCATGAGGAAAATGATTTGGTCAACGATCCCGCTCATGCCGATCGGCTGGCCGATATGCGGGCCCGGTTCCAAGAGCTGAAACGCGAAGCGGCGTCCAAGTCGAACGGCTGAACACTGATTTCTGATCCAGAAGGAGCCTAAGAGAATCGGTTCTGATTCGTCGTGTTCTTGGCGTCTTGTTGTGTTGTCTCGGTTTAGAATCGAGGCAGGGCGTGTTGGCGCCAGTCAGTGCGTTTCAGGCTTCTCCTTGACTCTTCTGGATAGACAGGCATGAATGGCTTCCTTTGGAACCGAACGCTGTTGGGTTCGTTGTTGTGTTTCGTCGCGATTCCGCTGTGGGCTCAAGAGGCAACACAGCCTCCTTCCCAAGCACCGGTCAGGGAGGCGGAGAAGCAAGCGGTTCCGGAAGTGGAACTGTCGCTTCGGTCCGTCACGCTGCACGCTGCCGGGAAAGGTTGGTTCGAGTACCGTGGCACGATCCGCGGTCCTGGTGTCTTCCGTGTCGAGGTGGGCGAGTTCGAACTGAACGAAGCGATTCGCGTGTCTCGGATTTTGGATCCCTCGGCGACGGGAAAGATTCGGATGGTTTCGCCGCCGGATCCGGTGCAGCCGGTGAAATCACTGCCCAACACGCGAACTCTGGGCGACCTGTTGGTTTCGATGAAAGGCCAGCGCATCGTTGCGACGGAGCATTCGGGCAAGAAGGTCGAGGGCACGCTGGTCTCGATTGAGCACCGCGCCAAGATTGTCGACGAACAACGAATCGAGCGTGAGGTCGTGACCGTGTTGACCGAGACCGGGCTGAGCTCGATGTGGGTGGATGACTTCGCGTCCATCGACGCTTCGGACGAGGGTTTCCAAGCTCGTTTGAAAGAGGCTTTGGATAATGAATCTCGTTCGGCCGAACTGGCAACCCATGCGGTTGAGTTTGTGTTCGGTGATGGCCCCGAACGAGAGGTCACGATCGGTTTGATGCGTTCGGTACCGATGTGGAAAGTGAGCTACCGGATCGAAGGCGACCAACTGATCCATCGCAGCATCGTTGAGAACACGTCGGGCGTCGATTGGGAGGGTGTTGAGCTGAGCTTGATCGACGGAAGTCCTGTTCTGTTTACCATGGATTTGCGTTCGGTCCTGCGTGCCCGGTGGGAGCCGTTGCAACGCCCGACCAGGCATGTCGCGATAGCGCCACGGTTCAGTGAATCGCTGGGGCGAGCGTATGGCGACCACGAGTTGGCAGGTCCAGGGATCCGCGAGGAGACGATCGGGATGGATGGTTCCATGGACATGATGGGCATGGGCATGGACATGGACATGTCGATGGGCATGGGAGGAGGCGGCGGCATGGGCGGAATGGGCGGCGGCGGAATGGGTAGCGGTTCGTTTGGTGCGATACCTGGTCGTGCAGGCGGTAAAGGTGGGATGGATTTCTTCGCAAACGATTCCGGTTACGGCAGTTCGCTGAACCAAGTATTGACCGAAACCACGGACGCTCCCGCCGGCAGCACCTTGGAATTGCAGTTCGAATCCGTTGCATTGGCAGACGGCAAAACCGCTTTGTTGGACACGTTGGTCGATCCCGTCTCGATCCATGACGTTTCCGTCTATCGCCAGTCCTATCATCCGACGGCAACGCTGCTGTGCTTGGAAATTGAAAACAACACGCCCGCGTTATTGCCGTCGGGACCCGGCAGTGTTCTGGCCGGCGATCAAATGCGGTCGATCCTTGGTGAGGTTGTGCTCCCCGATTTGGCACCGTCAGTCAAACGCTTGGTCGGGTATGCGATGGACGGTGGCGTGCGTGTCACCACGCATCCGGTTGAAATGACCTCCGACGAACAATCGATCCAAGTTGATTCAAAGCTGCACCGGATCACGGTTCAGATGCGGCATCAACGAGAGACCAAGTACGACGTGTTGAATCGATCCGGTGATGACCGGACCGTGATCTTGGAGGTCCCCCTGCCACCACAACCATTCGAGTTGCAGGCGATGGAAGACAAAGACGTCGAGGTCGAGAAAACCGACCAGTGGCATCGATTGCGATTCAAGATTCCGGATGCTGGCTCTCGGGAGATCGTGACCGTGGCGAGTCACACTGCAGACGATTCCAGTGCCTGGGGCGAGATCGCAATGGGAACTTTGGAACGCTGGATCGCGGAAGCCAAATGGGAAGAGGCACAACTGGAAACGATTCGAAGCATCCTGGCGGATCGACGCTTACTGTATGAAACAGATCGCACGTTGGAAGGTTTGTTGGATTTGCGAAATCACCTGGTGACGGAACTCGAACGCATTTCGAATCAGCTGACTCGTCAGCGTGGCAGCAGCTCATTCCCCCGGGAAGTGATTCAGCGTTACCAAACCGAATTGCTGAAACAAGAAAACCGCTTGGCTCAGTGCGAGCAGCGAATGCAAGAGTTTGCGAAACAGCGTCGGGGGTTGGTTGATCGACTGGGCATGGATCACGAACTGCCTTCCACACTGTCGCGATTGAAGGCGTTTGTCATCGACACCGATTTGATTCCTGAAGGCATGTCGACGGTGTTGCCGTCGGAAACCGCCACGCCCGCAACGCAGCCAAAGAACGATCCGTTCGGCAGCGACCCATTTGGACAGTGACTCAATTGGATAGCGGCGTGTTTGGATGGAGCGAAAAATAAGTGGTGTAGGCTTCCAACCTGCATTTGCACTGAAAACAGGCTGGAAGCCTATTCCACACGTTCCGTCCACTCATTTCAGTTGTTGCTGAAGTGCATCTTGAGACTGCGTTCGCGGCCCAGTGGATTGCTGCGGTAACGGCGATAGCACGATTCGCACAAATCGAATGTTTGCGTCACGATTTCGCCGGTCGAGATGGGAGCGTCTCGCAGTTCGGTGGTCGCCGCGTCGACGAAACAACCGGGATCGTTTTCGTTGCGAGGCAGAGCAGCGTCCTGGTCAATCAGATCGACCAGGTCGTCTTCCGCTTCGTCGGCCTCGATCGCTTGGTGAAGTGCATCCAGGTGGTCAACGGCTTCGTCGTCGTTCCATTCCTCTTCCAATTTTTGTACCTCGATCGCAATGGTGTATCGAGAGCTTTGTGTGGGGTCAATTTCTTGTCGACATCGATCACATGTGTAGTGAATCATCTCGAAGTGACTCGCCAGAATGAATGAAAGGCAATTGCCAAAAGATAAGTGGCGGCAGATTCGCATCGCATTCGCGATTGTTCCTCCGCCTGGCCTCCATGTTACTTCTCGGCGCACGTGGCTCGCAAGCGTTTTCTTTTACGGAGGCCCGTGATTGCCTGCGGTGGTGCGGAATGGCCCATACCCTGCCCAGCGACGAACGATCCAGTATCATCGTCGCTCGTGGGCACTGCGTTGTCATTCAAACCTGTTCATTCATTCGAAAACCCTCTCCTCTTTTCTGCACGGACCCCATCATGAGTTTGCTCCGTTTCGACGCTTCTGGATCGATCAACGACGACTACGGGATCACCCAGTCGCAAATCGATTCCTTGAAGGGCCAGATGGAAACCCTTCGTACTGAGATGGTCGAAACCGATCAAAAGCAATACGAATCCGGTGACATTCCTGCTGACAAACAACCGCTCGACGCTCGGTTCTTTTGGTTGCCAGAAGAAATGTTGGAAGCCTATTCGAAAGAGCGAGAAGCTTCGGAGCTGGGGCGGATTTTCAAAGTCGCCAATGGACTGCATGACCAAATTGACGCAGCCGTGGTTTTGGGGATTGGCGGGTCCTACATGGGGGCTCGGGCGATGATGGAAGCTTGCTGCGATCCGTATCACAACGAGATGAGCCGTGCCGCTCGGGGCAGCAAACCGCGGATGTATTTCGAAGGCAACAACGTCGACAACGATGCCTCCGATTCGCTTCTGCAACGCGTTCGTGCGGGCGGGTACGCCGACAGCGACGCCGAGAAACGGCACGCGATCATCGTGATCAGCAAGAGCGGCGGAACGATGGAGACCGCCGTCGCGTTTCGTCAATTCCTCGCCAATCTTGAATCGGAACTGGGAACGGAAGCGGACGAGTGGTTGTCGCGTTTGGTCGTTCCAGTGACCGGAGAAAGCGGCAAGCTGCACGACTTGGCCACCGAAATTGGTTGCGATGAAATCTTCACTGTGCCCGATGGTGTTGGCGGCCGCTTCAGCGTTCTGTCGCCCGTGGGATTGGTCCCGGCTGCGTTCCTCGGTTTGGACTGCATGAAGTTGCTCGAAGGTGCCGTGGCAATGAACGAGCACTTCAAAACCGCGGACTACGCTGACAACGTGGTGATGCAGTACGTCGCCGTGAACCACTTGCTGTCACAGCACCGCGACAAATCGATTCGCGTGATGAGCGTCTGGAGCAAGGCTCTGGAATCCGTCGGATTGTGGTACGACCAATTGCTGGCTGAATCGAACGGCAAAGACGGCAAAGGTGTGACGCCGCTGACCACGCTGAACACTCGCGATTTGCACAGCCGTCACCAACAGCACCAACAAGGCCGCAACGACAAAGTTTTCAACAATGTGATCGTCGAATCACAGCGGACGGATTCATTGGCAGTCGGTCACTCGCAACGCAATCAAGACACACTCAACGACATCGCGGATAAAACACTGCCAGACATCATGGCAGCCGCGATCAAGGGAACCAACGACGCTCTGCATGCGGATGGACGTCCCACGACCGACATCATTTTGCCGCAAATCGACACCCACGTTCTGGGGCAGTTGTTCCAAATGTTGATGATCGCCACCGTGATCGAAGGTCGTTTGTTGGGCATCAATCCCTACGGGCAACCCGGGGTGGAACAGTACAAAACCAACATGAACAAGAACCTCGGACGCTGAGGTTCGCAAGGCGGTCGACAACCTGTAGCTCGGTGGTCCCCCACCGAGACCTGCACTGCACCTTGCGTGTTCACGGTGAGCCCCACCGTGCTAAAGGTTTTGTGTGATTTGGTCCACTACGTCGTTGATTTGAGGCCGTCGATCCCGGCCGATGTGCTGGACCCGAAGGCGTCGATTTCGAGACCCATTCGCTGAGCCAGTTCGACGTACAGATTGCAAAGCGGAGTGTTGTTCGCCGCGTCGTGCGCCACGTACTGACCGTGCCGATAACCACCTCCGGCCAGCAGGATCGGAAGGTTTCGCCAATCATGTGCACTGGCGTTGCCCAGGTTCGACCCGAACATCACTGCGGTTTGATCGAGCAACGGTTGGCCGTCTTCCTGGATCGATTTCAACTGGTCCAGGAACTCACCAAAGGCCTCCCATTCTGCTGCTTCAATTCGCTTCAACTCGGCAATCTTCTCGGGGTCTTTTCCATGGTGCGATAACCCGTGCCAATCACTCTGGACGCCCGGGATTTGTGGGACCGAGTTCAGTCCCGCCAATTGGAACGTGATGGTTCGTGTCGAATCCGTTTGCAATGCCAAGGCGATCGTCCGGTACATCAGTTTCTGCCGCTCAATCGCGAGGGCTTTGTCGTTGATGTCGGACAGCGGTTGTTCGTCGACGATTGGCTTGGGGCGACGGACCCATCCCTCGGATTGTTGCAAACGTGATTCCAGGTCACGGACGGAGAGCAAATATTCATCCAGTTTTCGCTGGTCTCGAATTACGAGTTCGCGTTTGAGTGAATTGGCTCGCGCTGCGACGGTGTCGAGCACGCTGCGTCCCCGGCGAAGGCGGTCCAGGTCAGCCTCGACTTCGTGCGGTTTGCCATCGACGAACATCGCGCTGAACAGTTTGGCCGGCGAATGCTGGGCGGGGATCTCGACGCCGCTGGCGGTCCATGACAGAGACTGTCCGCCGGTTGTCAGTGCCAAAAAAGGAAAACGAGTTTTCAGACCGATTTGGTTGGCGATCAGTTGGTCCAGCGAGATGGTGTTTCGAAAACCCGCCAACCCAGGACGTCTTGCGGCGGTCAACCACGTCAGTTCAGACGCATGGCCGTTGTTGCCATTTTGCTCCGGGTGAGACAAACCCGAAAACAGGCTGAACTCCTCCCGGTGCTGTTGGACTTTTTCGAGGTAAGGCGTGATCGCGTAGTCACGACCGGGAGAATCTGGGAACAGGTGCCCGCCGTGAAAACCAAGCGACGCGCAGATGGCAACGAAACGCTTGGGCGTTGATTCCTCACCGGAGGCTGAATCGTTCGCCAGCACACGCTGACCAAGCGACGGCCCCATCGCCTCCAGAAAAGGCAGTGCCAACGCTGCACCACCGGCGGACCGCAACAGGCGTCGACGAGACATCGGTCGTGAAGGAAACAACATGGTGTTTTCGTGTGGATTGGTGGTGTGGCGGAGAAGGTTCACTTGTTTCGGAAGATTTCGCTGGCGACGACCAAAGCCAACATGGTGCGAAGGCGGTGCCCCCGCTGCGCCGATTGGCGTGTCAGCGATTCGATTTCTTCTCGATCGGAAAACCCCATTTCGCGTCCGGTCGCGAAGGTCAGTAGTTTGGTGAACAACGATCTAGCGAGTTGGTCAGGATCCTTCAGCAGGCATTCTCGAAACGCCTCAAATCCGCCAAAGGACTCACCCGAAGGCAAGGTTCCGCTGGAATCCACCGGGAGGCCGAGACGGTACTGCACGCGACGATTGTTGACCCGCAGGTCGACTCGTTCGCCTTCGCCGAGGCTGCGGTAGCGATCACGCCAACCGCCAATGGGGTTGAAACTTTCCAGTGCGAAACCCGGCGGATCGATCAACGCATGGCAGGAACGGCACGTGTCTTCGTTACGGTGTTGGTCGAGCAGTTGACGCAGCGTCGCCGCTCCACGAATATCCGGTTCGACACCGGAGATGCCTGGCGGAGGTGGGGCTGGATGCACGCCGAGCAATCGTTCGGTCACCCACACGCCACGCACGACGGGCGACGTGTTGGTTCCGTTGGCGGTGACTTTTAACACGCTGGCTTGGGTGATCAATCCGCCACGGACGGAGTCTTCAGGAATGGAGACACGGCGAATCTCGGCATGGTCCACTCCGTCGATCCCATAGTGACTCGCCAATCGCCGATTCAGCATCGCGAAATCGGACTTCACCAAGTCCGTCACGGGCAAGTTTTCACGAATCAAGGTGGCGAAGAACTGGCGTGTCTCTTCTAGCATGCTGTCGCGCAAGTAGGTGTCGTACTCGGGGAACAATTTTTGATCGGGGCTGGTTTGATCGATGTCACGCAGGTTCAACCAAGCGTCAGTGAAGTCGACCACGAAACGCTCAAACCGTGGGGCGTCGACCAGCCGTTTCGCGTGGCGTAGCAGTGAGTCGATCGATCGAGTCAGTTCGTGTTTTTCCGCCGCTTGCAACAACTCAGCGTCCGGCGTGGTGCGATGGAAGAAGTACGACAAACGAGTGGCGAGCGCATGGTCGTCCAGGGTGCCGGCGGGTTCACGCAAGTACAGGAAGTCTGGTGAGCAGAGGATCGCCGCAACAGCCGTCCGTAACGCCGATTCGGTGGAGGCACCTTGTTCGCGCTGCGCATGGAAAAGAGCGATGGAAGGCTGCAGTTCCTCGTTGGTGACAGGGCGTCTGATGACGGTTGAGGCGACCCGTTGCAACGTGCCTTGCAGCGATTCGTCGAGGTTGTCGCTGGTCAGTTCGAACTCCGGTTTGTACCAAGACTTTTCCCGCTTCGATGGCGGATGGGGCATGATCTCATCGCGTTGCCAGCCATCAAAGATCAAACGGTGACCACGTGACGGAAACTCCTCGTGCAGTGGTCCTTCCAGCCGCACCTTTGCGATTGCCAATCCAGGTCCGGTGTATCCGTCGACGCCTTGGTTGCGAATGTTGTAGTCGTGAACCACCAATCCGTACGGGATGATGTTCAGCATGTAGCGATATTCCAGATGCGCGGTCAATTCGATGGTCGTCATCTCGCCATTGGGACCGAGCGGCGGTATGTCGAAGTAACCCAGCGTCGGCCGTTCACTTCCGCGAGCGAAGCTTTTGGCGCCGACATACATCGGGATCGTCTGTTTGGTTTGGTGGGCATACCCGGTGATCGAAATTCGGTAGCGTCCCGATTCGGGAATGCTGCTGGTTCGAAGCATGCCGTCTGGATAACCGAAGTCTTGGTAGAACACGACGGATCCATCGTCGAGTTGTTTCCAGACCTTGCCCAAGTGCGTTTTGGCTTCGCGTGTTTCCGCGTAGTGCGTTTCGATCACATGAGTCTTGGGCGGTTCAGCCGTTTTCGCGATCGCGGCGTCGAGCACCATGTCCGCCGCATCGAGGTAGCGTTCCAAGTGGACCATGGAGATGCCAAGCGTTTCTCCCACGTTGTTGAATTCGTGGCTGCGTCCATCGGCGGGCAACAGGGATTCGAGTTCGAGCTGGGTGCCAAACAAATCGTTCAGAGTGTTCTCGTATTCACGGCGATTGAGCCGGCGAAGCACCGTGCCCTTTTCCGACGCATGATGCTGTATCAGCGGAGCGGCCAGCGCGGTCGTGAAATCAGTTCGTTGAGATTTGTCGAGCGTGGACGAATCCGGCGGTGGCATCTCGCCGGATTGCACTCGATCGTGAATGCGAACCCAGGCGGCCAAGTCAGCCGCTCCTGTGACCGTTTGCCCAAGTGTGTCCAGGTCGAGCCCGCCCTCGGAGGCACCATCGGCGTGGCAGTCGCGGCAATGATTTTGCAAGAAGGTTTGGATCTCGATGCTCGAAACCGACGTCGGTTCTGCTGCGTTCGATTTCATCGTCGACCCCGCCAGTGCCGACACCACAATCGCCCCGGCGGTCATTGAGTGGGCGATCGTTGGAACAATCGATCCGGCGATGAAGGACGTCATTGGTCGGGTCAACGTCACGGCACGCGACCAGGCAAAGTGACGGCCAATCAAGGCGGATCGGATTGCAGGTGGCATGTTCATGCCACGATTTTAGTCCATCGACTTTCGGGGCGTGGGCGTCAGATTGTCGAATGCGCTCACGCGTTGAGGCGGACGTCGACCCATTCCATGCCGGCTTTTTGAGCGGCTTGGAAACCCAGGGGGCTGTCTTCGAAGACGAGGCAGCGTTTCGGGTCGACTCCCATGCGTTCCGCCGCACACAAGAACACGTCGGGTTCTGGTTTGTGCAGCTGCGTGTCTTCGCTGCCGACCAACACGGGGAACCAATCCGCGACGCCGATAGCTCGCAGTTGATCCGCCACGATGTCCCGCATCCCGCCGCTGGCAACGGACATGGCGATCCGGTTGAGGTGGCGTTCAGCGATATCGGTGACGTGGGCAAGACGCTCGACTTTGGGGATGCGAGCGATGAAATTCGCTTCTTTTTCTTCCGTTGCCAGGTCAACGTCGACCGTCACGCCTTGTTCGGAACTGAGCACCTCGATGATCTTTTCGCTGGGCATTCCTCCCATCGCGTAAAACCGCGATTCGGGAAATTCGATGCCGTAATGCGTCATCGTTTCGTGCCATGCCAAGTAATGCAGTGGCATCGAATTGGTCAGTGTTCCGTCGCAGTCAAAGATCAATCCTTCGTACCGATCCGTCAGGTCATGATGGATCACGGATTCCAGCGTCAGTTGGCCGGAATCGTTGGGGCGGAGAAGCAAAGCAGCGTCAGATTCAGATGGAGGCATTAAGTTGACATGGGTTTGGTTTCGGCCATCGATTCGGCCTTGGACATGGCGTCGGCCCGAGCCATTTCGATGGAGCGGTCCAAGGCCGGGAACATTTTGCCCGCATCTTCGTGGAAGACCCGCCCGATCAGCAAGTCCGTGACATTGCCCCGGTACTCGGGATGTTCTTTCATGAACCGTCCGATGCTGAAATCTTTGTTGTAAAAAGCGTGCACAAGCTGACGGACTTTCGACGCACCTTCTTTGAAGTCTTCCGTCCAGTTGCCCAGTTGTTCGGCGGACAGGTCGTCTTTTTTCAGTCCTTCGACGATCGCATCGCCAGCGCGAACGCCCATTTCCAAAGCGAAATAGACTCCGGACGAGTAGACCGGGTCAATGAATCCCATGGCGTCGCCGATCAGAACCCAGCCTGGTCCGGAGTGACGGCGAGTCATGTAGCTGAATTCTTTCGCGGTGTTGATTTTGGCCACGCGAGTTGCATTGGCCAACCGAGGTTGCAGTCCGGGGCACAGGGCCAGTTCTTCTTCGAAAACCTGCTCGGGCGTCCCGCGGCCTTTGAGGAGGAAATCGTTGTCTCCCACACATCCGACGCTGGTGACGCCCCGAGATTGAGGGATGAACCAGAACCACGAGTCGCGCGATTGGGTGTACAGGATGATGGTTGCGCCGTCGTTGTCGCCTTCGCCCCGCACCGCGTCGCGGTAATAGGTCCAGATGGCGGCCTTTTTCAGGTCCTGGTTGATTTCACGCAGACCCAACTTTCCCGCCAGGAATGACTGTTGGCCGGTCGCGTCGACGACGACTTTGCAGCCGATGGTTCGTTCGGTTCCGTCGGCGGTTCGGATCACAACGGCGCGAGCCACCGGCTGATCGGGGCTCTCGCCTGGTTCCGTTTGTACGTCCACTAAACGGGTTTGGTCAAAGCAGTCGGCACCCCATTCCGAGGCTCGGTCAAACAGCATCTTGTCAAATTCACTGCGTTCGACCTGCCAGGTCGTGCTGCACTCACGTTCATCATGCTGGCGGAAAAAGAAGGGGGCCGATTCTTTTCCCGTGTGGGTTACGAATTGGACGCTTTTCTTGGTCTGCCACCCCGATCGTTTGACATCATCGATCAATCCCAGACGCTCCAGAGGCCAGTAACACTCCGGCATCAGGGATTCGCCGACGTGAAACCGAGGCACGGGCTCTCGCTCGATCAACAGCGTGCTGGCACCAGATTCCGCCACAATCGACGCCGCAGTCCCACCGGCGGGACCTCCACCAATCACCACGCAATCGTAGAAATCCTTCATGTTTGGCATATTCATCAGCACAGGGGGGGAGTTCGAAACGGAAAACCGGAATCGGGCGGGGAAGGGTGTACCGGAAAAACGGTCCCACAGACAACGTGACTGTTTTTCGCCAATGTCAGGTGGCGTTGAACACCTCGTATACGCCATTATACCGACGTAGCAACTCGATCTTGAGATGCCAACGCAGACAGATTCCAAATGGATTGAATTCGATGTCTCTGGCCCCCTCCTGTGGATGTGCCGGGGGGCTTTGTGGGGCCAACCCTTGGCTGATCACTGCCATTCGTGCATCATTGCGTGAATGACTGATTGCCTCCCCGCACCGAATGACTGGTCCTGGAGCGTCCAAGCGTACGGTCAAGAGAGAACGAGATTGTTCTGCGACGGCATCATTGCAACAGGTTGAATTTGGTGGACCTCCAACAGTATTTCAAAAACGAAACGCCTCCTCGCGACCATTTTGTCTCGGTTTTGCGGCATTGGGTTGAGGTGCGCCCAAATGCGCCTGCCTTCACGTTCACCGACGGGGAAGGCTCGGACCAAACGCTTTCCTACGCTGAATTGTGGGACGAGGTCCGCGGCCTGGCCGGTTATTTGCAAGGGCGGTGCGGGATCCGTGCGGGCGACCGAGTGCTGCTGCTCTACCCGCCAGGGCTGGATTTCGTCATCGGATTGTTTGCGACTCATGCGGCCGGAGCGATCGCTGTCCCGGCCTATCCGCCTCGCCGCAACCGCAAAGCGTCTCGGATTCGTTCGATCGTGGTCGACGCCGACGCCCGTTGGGCTCTGTCGACGCGGGCTGTGGTCGATCAGCTTTCGGGCAATGAATTGCACGAAGATTTGGTGGGCGTTCAATTGCTCGGAACCGACGTCCCCAGCAAACGCGACGCGGCACATTGGCGTTGCCCAAAACTTCGTAACGAAGCACTCGGTGTCTTGCAGTACACCTCGGGTTCGACCGGATCACCCAAAGGAGTGATGCTGACGCAGGCCAATCTGATCGCCAACAGCGAATTGATTTTGCACGGGTTCGAACCACGATCGCAGATCATTGGTGCGTCTTGGTTGCCGACCTACCACGACATGGGATTGGTTGGTGGCGTGTTGATGCCGATGTTCGTCGGACGACACAACATTCTAATGAGCCCGATGGCGTTCCTGCAGCGGCCCAGTCGTTGGCTGCAAACGATCGCTCGTCATCAAGTCACGATCAGTGGTGGTCCCAACTTCGCCTATCAATTGTGCGTCGACAAAATTCGCGATGAAGAACTCGAAGGCATCGACCTGTCTTCATGGGAAATCGCTTTCAATGGCGCAGAACCGGTTCGTTCGTCGACGCTGGACGCATTCACCGAACGATTTGCAAAGTACGGGTTCCGACACAGTTCTCACCTGCCGTGTTACGGCATGGCGGAGACAACCCTGATCGTCACCGGTGGCCCCGTTTCGCCACGCCCTGTCCTGCAACAATTTGACGGCCCAGCTCTGGACGAAAAAGCGGTTCGGCCCGCGGTCGACGTCCCCGCCAGCACGGATGAACAACCGGGCACGGATGAACAACCCGGCACGGAGGGCGAGCAAGGAAAAGAAGTTTCCAAACGGGCGACGAGAGAATTGGTCGGCTGCGGTCAAGTTTTACCGGGCGAGCGCGTGGTGATCGTCGATCCTGACACGCTGCAAACCCTGCCACCCGATGCCATTGGAGAGATCTGGGTTCAGAGCCCATCGGTCGGTCGTGGTTACTGGCAGCGTCGCGAACAATCCACCAAAACTTTCGCGGCGATGACCTCCGAAGGCGAAGGCCGGTTCCTGAGAACCGGCGACCTTGGGTTCTTGTACGGCGGCCAGTTGTACGTGTCCGGTCGGCTGAAGGACATGATCATCGTCCGTGGCGTCAATCGTTATCCGCAGGACATTGAAGCGACCGTGGAACACGCCAGCGATGTCGTGCAGGCAGGTTCCGTCGCTGCGTTCGCCATGAATGCGGACAGTGACGAAACAGAAACAGGCCGCGAGAAATTGATCGTTGTCGCCGAGACCGTTCGCAAACGAGACTTGGACTGGGACGAACATCTTCAGTCGATTCGCCGAGCGGTGACGGAAGAACACGATTTGCCACCGGACGCAATTTATTTGGTTCGCAACAGTTCGGTGCCCAAGACCAGCAGTGGAAAGATTCAACGTCACGCTTGTTTGCATGCGGTTCGGGACAAAGAACTGAAGGTGATCGCCCAGTGGATTCGGGGCGAAGAGTCTTCGTTGCAGAACGCCGGTTTGGCTGGCGAAACCATGATGAAAGCTGCGGCTGCATCGGATGCCGGAAGTTTGGATTCGGTGGCCGATCCCGTGGTAGCGGAAGCGATTGTGTCGCACGTTCGAGCGATCGCTGGGGAACGGGCTGGATCGATTCAGCCAGATACAAATATCGTTCTTGATTTGGGACTCGATAGTTTGGAACGACTCGAGATTGCACGGAACTTGGAACGCACTTTCGGCGGCCGATTCCCCGAACAGGTGCTGGACGAAATCGAAACGATCGGCCAAATCGCGACGGCCGTGGAACGTTACCTTCCTGCCGGTGCTCGCGGACGCGCGGAGCAATTCTTGGCGGGTCGACGTGACACGCAGCGAGATGGTGACGACGATCTGGTCAACACCCACGCCAATGGTGAAGCCAGCGTGGACGGCGAAGGCCCGCTTGCTCGCGTCATGCAAACGCCGCAGGTCGAACCAGAAGACGACTTCACGCAGTTTGCTGAGTACCGTCGTTTGAAATCGACGATGCGGCAAATGCAATTGACCGGTGTGCCCAACCCTTACTTCACCGTGCATGACTGCGTGGTGGGCGACAAAACCGTCGTCGACGGTAAATCGTTGATCAGTTTCGCCAGCTACAACTACTTGGGGCTGAGTGGTCATCCTGAGGTTTCCAAAGCCGCCGCCGATGCGATCGCAAAGTACGGCACAAGCGTCTCGGCGAGTCGTTTGGTGAGTGGCGAGAAACCGATTCACGGCGAACTGGAACGCAAAATCGCGAAATGGGTCGGGGTCGACAGTTCCATCACGATGGTCGGCGGTCACTCGACCAATGAAACCACGATTGGACATCTCGTCGGTCCAGGTGACTTGATCTTGCACGATGCCCTGTCGCACAACAGCATCGTTCAGGGCGCGTTGTTGTCCGGTGCCAAGCGACGCCCGTTCCCACACAACGATTACGAAGCTCTCGACAAAATGCTGACCGCTCTGCGTGGTCAGTACCGCCGGACGCTGATCATCATCGAAGGTGTCTACAGCATGGACGGCGACTTCGCCGATGTGCCGAAGTTCATCGAAGTGAAGAAACGTCACCGTGCAATGCTGATGGTTGATGAAGCTCACAGCTTCGGAACCATGGGAGCCACAGGTCACGGGATCGCCGAACATTACGGTTTTGACGCTCGTGATGTGGATATCTGGATGGGCACGCTCAGCAAATCTGCCTCTTCCTGTGGCGGCTACATCGCCGGCAGTGAAGCGTTGGTGGAACTGCTGCGCTACACCGCGCCTGGGTTTGTCTTCAGCGTGGGAATGCCGCCTGGCCAGGTGGCCGCCGCGATCGCTTCGTTGGACGTGCTCGAACGGGAACCTGAACGTGTCGAGCGACTGCGCCGGAACAGCGAGTTGTTCTTGAATCTCTGCCGTGAGGCTGGTTTGGACACTGGAGACAGCGGCGGAACTCCCGTTGTGCCCGTGATCACCGGAAACAGTCTCGTGGCACTTCGATTGAGCAACCGTTTGAAGAAAGACGGGATCAACGTTCAGCCGATCCTGTACCCGGCGGTTGATGAGTCCGCCGCGCGGCTGCGGTTCTTCATCACCAGCGAGCATAGCGAAGAGCAGATTCGATTCACTGTCGAGCGAACCGCTCACCACTACAACGACTTGAGTGACTCGCCTGTCGCACCCCTTCGCGGTACCGGGTAAGCGTCCTTGCAGCGTTGACGTGGCTCGATCATTCCGGATGGCTGAAAATCCGAAGCATCGGATAATGTCGTTCGTCAGGATTTCCCCCGGCGACGAATGGGCAATTCGTGTTTAGACTGGCGGAATGAACAAACGACTCACGCGAATCAGCAAGTACCTGACCTTCATTCTGCGGCACGAACCGCAGT
>NZ_JBICHO010000510.1:0-2815 GCF_043100905.1 Rhodopirellula sp. JB055
GGGTGGAACTGGGTCGCGCTGACGTGTGACTATGGCGGCGAGTTTTTTGCTGCCGTGCGTCGAGGTAACATGATCGCGACCCAGTTCCACCCTGAAAAGAGCCAGGGAGACGGCCTGCGGTTGGTGCAGCGTTTCGCAACCTCACCGGTCGAAGTCGCCTGAGTCATTTGTCTATCAACCTGGAACGCAAACCATGAATCCATCCATTTCAACGCCACCTGCTCACGAATTGCAAACCGGCAACGGGAGTCTGCAAGTTCGGTTTGAGTGGCAGCAGGATCGCTACGCTCATGTCGTCCGCTGGCAGTCCGAATCGGGTGAAGTGCTAGAAGCTCACAGCGAAGAAGGTTCGTCCGAAGAGGATTGGCCGGCGTCGCCTGCGCTTCAGCAGTTGTCAACTGAAACCATCGAAGGAGTGCCAACGATTCTGGGAGTCGGCTGTGCGGGCAGCAGTCACTTCAGTGTCAGCGTGCAAGTGTTGGAAACAGAGGGCTCCGCGGAGGACGGCAAAGCGTCTTCCGTCGTTCGGTTTGATTGGGCCGTTCGGATGACGGCCGCGGATGCGAAGGAGCACCCGGACGCCGATCTCGGGACCAAGTACACGTCTGAGAAAATGCTGGCCAGTGCGGTTCGTGGACAGACACAAGTGGTTCGGGAAACCGAGTTGATGGGCGGCGTCCGATTTGTGCCGGACTCATCCGCTGGCGGTCGAACGCGGCAGTGGAGTTACGACCTGCTGGCAGCGACTTAGGATAACCGGGCGGCTCGCGCCGCTCCGCTAGGAGCGAACGCAAATCAACCGTCCGTTCGGTCTTCATTTGAAATACACTGTGGGTTTTCATCCCCCAGAAAGCTTTTTTTGATGTCGAACACCATTCCACGTCGCCAAGCGTTGTTGGCGGCCACCACCGTCGGGGCACTGCCCGCCTCGCAACTTTTCGCGTCCGACTCACCCGCGATGCTGGCGACGACGAACTCGTTGGCAGATGAAATTCCAACGCCTCCTCTGGCGATGAACACCAGCACGCTTCGAGGTCATGAACTGACCGTGCCACAACAAATCGAGGTCGTTGCCAAAGCTGGGTTTGATGGCATCGAACCGTGGATTCGCGATCTGCGGAGCTTTGTCGACGGCGGCGGCAGCGTTTCTGATCTCAAGAAACAGCTCGACGATGCGGGTCTGAAGGTCGTCGGTGCGATCGGATTCGCTCGTTGGATCGTCGATGATCCAGCGGCTCGCCAAGCCGGTTTGGATGAAGCCAAACGCGACATGGAATTGGTCGCTTCGCTGGGTGGCAAGCAGATGGCAGCACCACCGATTGGAGTTCATCGAAGGGAAGAACTCGGCGAAGCGGGGGCACCGTCACTGGAGACGATCGGCCAACGTTATCGGGCCATCTTGGAACTTGGCGACACGATGGGGGTGACGCCGTTGTTGGAACTGTGGGGCTTCTCTCCGGTGCTGCATCGCCTGGCGGAGTTGGCATACGTTTCCACTGCCGCCGCTCATCCTTCCGCGGCTGTACTACCGGATTTCTATCACATCTACAAAGGCGGCAATGAGATGTCGTCGCTGGGCATGATCGAGGCCTCACGCATGCCGCTGTTCCACATCAACGACTATCCCGCTCAGCCCGGCATCGATGTGATCGCCGACAAAGATCGCGTGTACCCGGGCGATGGAGTGTGTGACTTGGTCGGCACCATTTCCATGTTGCTTCGCAACGGATTTGTCGGCACGTTTTCGCTGGAGTTGTTCAATCCGAGTTATTGGAAGTTGCCTGCAGACAAGGTCTCTGCGGAAGGTTGCCAGAAATCGCGTGACGTGATCGCGAAAGCGGTCGAAGCAGCCCAGCAAGCCTCGGCCGCGCAGGCTTGATCCGTATGAGACCGATTTTTGCCTGGGGACGACGGCACGGGTTTCTTCTGACGTTGGCGGTCTTGTTCGCGATTGGATTCACCGCCGCTGACTATCTTCGACCGGTGGCGGAGCAGGATTGGCTTCGCAGTGCGGTAGTGTTCGCCGTGATGTGGGCCTCGGGCATGACGTTGCCTTTGCGATCGGTGACCGATGCGGTGCGGCGGCCCGTGGCGGTGTTGACCTCGGTCGGCCTGAGCACGTTGGCGGTTCCGCTGGCTGCATGGTGGACCGCAGGATGGATCGCACCTGAATGGAGGTTGTCGTTCTACGTGGCGTCGTTGGTGCCCTGCACGCTCGCGTCGGCGATGGTGTGGACACGCCGCGCCGGGGGGGATGATTCAATCCCGATGCTGACCACGGTGGTGACCAACCTCGCGTGTGTCGGTGTGATTCCACTGGGATGGTGGTTGGTTTCAGACACCGAAGCGGTGGCGGAGCTCACTCGTGGTTTGCAGTCGGTTGCTGGATCAACTTTGGGGACCGACGCAGAGTCCGCCGCAACGAGTGGCCGGACGTTGGCCGATCAGGCGATTAAATTGGGATTGGTGGTGGTGGCACCGTTGACGTTGGCCCAGTGCATGCGGCATTGGGGATGGTCCGAGTGGGCAGACCGTACCAAGCCGACTTTGTCTTGGACTGCTCAGGGCGGCATCCTCAGCATGGTGTTGTTCGGTGCCGTGACCACCGCTGACAAGCTGGTTTCGATCACGGAGGAAGACGGTGTGGCAGTGTTTGCTCAACTGATTGCCGCCGCATCGGTGATCCACTTGGTGTGCTTGGTGATTGGGATCCTGTTCACCCGTTGGATCCTGGGTCGGGGGCGCAAGACACAAATCGCGGTAGGGTTCTCGGCCAGTCAGAAAACGCTCGCGATTGGGTTGCAAGCGTCCATGG
>NZ_JBICHO010000511.1:0-9824 GCF_043100905.1 Rhodopirellula sp. JB055
TTGGCGCTGACGCTCGCGATGTCGGGGTGTGGTGACTCGCGTCCTGAGGGGATGCCAGAAACGTACCCTGCGTCCATTACTGTTAGTCAGGATGGCGTGCCGCTTGCTGACGCCACCGTCACATTCTATCCAGAAGATTCATCGTTGAACCGATGGCCGGTTGGTGGGACGACCAATGAAGAAGGGACTGCTACCTTGATGACATCCACCCGGTATGAGGGGGCACCGGCCGGGAAATTCAAGGTGATCGTCAGCAAAGATGTGACGGAGGGCGACCCCTACCCGAAACATCCCGGTCCAGGTGCGACGCGTGATGAGATCAACGAATATGACCGCGCGTTGAAGACTGGGAAGTTTGAGGTTTATAAGGTTGTGGCAAAGGAATACCGCACCGCGGGGACGACACCTTTGACGGTAGAAGTCACATCCTCCGGCGAAAATATTTTCAGTGAAGACTTGGGAGCTCCTGTCAAGGAACTGGATGTGCAAGCGAGTGCGACATCGAAAGGCGACGCGACTTACACTCCCATGGAGTAAGTCGAACGCGAGATAGCAAACGTCGAGCGGTAAGCCGGAAAGGACGTCAGAGGGTAGTCGAGGGTTGCTGCTTAGAAACTTGCCCTAGGACAGCGAACCCGCAAGAACACCATTCCGCCTCGCCCGTTGGGCGCGGCGGGATGGTGAGTGGCGAAATCGTTCAGTATTTCGACGGCTATGTCGCGTCGATCGCCCGAACGGATCACATGATTGTGTCCGCTCGTTCCTGCCGATGCTTCAAAGCAAGGCTTGGATCAATATTCGCCGGGCAGTTCCGCACCGCGGTGCGTTCCGAGTGCTCCCCAGACTCCGTACGGGCTCTCACCAGAGAGCGGTTGCGTTTGTGTCAGGTCACCACTGTCGATCGAGTCGGTGATGAATCGAACAGATCCATCCAGTAGTGCTCCGTGGACGCCACCTGTGTGATAGCTATTGGGTGTGAAGATTGCGGCCCAATAGCCCGTTGGGCTGTCCCAGCAACTCGGCCCATTGGGGGCGACGACGGTGTGGAACCCATTCCAAGGTGTTCCCGTTTGGAAGAAGTTTCCACGCCAAGAGTCACACGGGTCCAAGTAGAAGTTTGGGTTTTCTGGATCCACTGTGCTGGTGACGCACACGTCGGGGTGAATGATTGGTTGGGCCCCATCGGGATCGAGCAAAGCACCGTTGTAGCCGGAGCTTCCCTTGACCTCCAATGAGTAGTTGCCGGAACTTGCACTGGCCGATTCGCTGAAGGCCAGCGTGTTGCTGGTTCCATCGAGAATGTCTCGAAATTTGACCCATGATTCCAAGTGAAATGGGCCCCTGTGGCGAGCCTGAACATACTGGTTGTTGATGTAGTTTGGGTGGTGCCAAGCTGCATCGAGTTTCAGCATGCCGTCACCCATATTGAACATGTAATTGATCCGTGCGTTGTTGGCATAAGTCGACGGACTGGACGAATTGGGAGCGGACGGGCATAGCACGCCGGGCAATATGGATTCGTATTCCGATCCATTGAACATTCGGGCGAAGGAAGACGTCGACGCAGCAAGACGCTCCTGGATCGTTTCATAACGTGCTTGTTGTTCAATGTATGGCAGCAGAGCGACTGTGATGCCTGGATAATAGCGTGCAACATTCTGGCCTTCAGGCAGGACCCCCGCTGAGGGGAACGTGTTGAAGCTGGAGTGGTAGTTGTGCAGCGCCAAGCTCATTTGCTTCAAACGATTGCTGCATTGCATTCGTCTGGCGGCCTCACGGGCTGATTGCACCGCTGGTAGAAGCAGTCCCACTAGCACACCGATGATTGCGATGACCACCAGCAGTTCCACCAATGTGAATCCACGGGATCGATTGACCTGGAATGACATCTTGGTTCTCTCACTTCTTTGGATTTCGTGAACACTAGAACGCCTTGTGGGGTCGGCATTCAACGAGTCCGCAATCTACCATGCATGCGAGAGGCCGCTGGACGCTGCTGTTTCTTGTGTCCGCTGATGCGGCTTGGTGGGTGTGTATTTCACCTTAAGGGAGGATTGGTATGAGATTTTTTTGATGTTCAGACTGAATGGTGCGTTGCGGCCGAGGTCAGGGAGTGAAGTCTCTTCGTGATAACTTTTTCTGAGTTCCATCCAGCGGGTGTTTGGCGGTCGGTGCCTTGGGGGGGAGGCTGCTTCTGTTTCGTCCTCAGGCTTTCTGCAACCTGCTGCGGGTATCAGTTCCGGTAGGATGAAGAAAGGCAGAAGCCAGAAGAACAGTGGAATCCGCTACCCTGCCAATTATTCGCGCCCGAGCACCATCGCATCCCGGCTGGCTGAAGAAACGGGTTGTTAGGATTTGAATTCAGCGATGACACTGCTGAGAGATTGTTTGGCATCACCAAACAGCATTCGCGTGTTCTCGCCAAAGAACAGTGGGTTCTCGACGCCGGAGAATCCGGAGGCCATGGAACGCTTTAGAACAAACACGGTTCTGGCGTGGTCAACGTTGATGATTGGCATGCCATAAATGGGGCTGTTCTCGTCTTCGCGTGCGGCGGGGTTCACCACGTCGTTGGCTCCGATCACGATCGCGACGTCGGTGTTTTCCATCCGTGGGTTGATCTCGTCCATTTCGATCAACTGATCGTAAGGAACATTCGCCTCGGCCAACAGGACGTTCATGTGACCTGGCATCCGTCCGGCAACGGGATGGATCGCGTAGCTGACGTCCGCTCCGTTGGCTTCGAGCAGTTCGCCTAATTCGCGGACCACGTGCTGAGCCTGGGCGACAGCCATGCCATAACCTGGCACCATGACGACTGATGAAGCGGCCTCGAGGATCAGGTAGGCGTCGTCGGCGGTGATCGGTTTGACTTCGCCTTCGACCTTGGTGGCTTGGGTTGTTGCCGCGAATCCGGAGAACAGCACGTTGCTGAGCGATCGATTCATCGCTTTGCACATGATGTTGGTCAGGATCAAGCCGGCAGCGCCGACCAACGATCCTGCGACGATCAAGATCGTGTTATTGATCGCAAATCCGGCGGCACACGCGGCCAGTCCCGAGTAGCTGTTCAGCAGCGAGATCACCACGGGCATGTCAGCACCACCAATCGGGATGACGGCCATCACACCTAGCAAGACCGACAGACCGATCACAACGAAGACCAGTGGGAACGTCCAGGTGGGGGCCATGACGTTGGCAACCGCACACGCCAGCGTGACCAGTAATAACAACACGTTGACAACGCGTTGCCCTGAAAACGTCATCGCTCCGCTGCCGATGGATCCTGACAGTTTGGCCCAGGCAACCAGCGACCCCGAGAACGTTACGCCACCGATCAAGATCGAGAGCAGGATGGTGATCAGCGTGAAGGAAGATGAGTCTTTGCCGTACAAGGCCGCCCAACCGACCAGCAGACTGGCGATGCCACCGGAACCGTTGAACAAGGCAACCATTTCGGGCATGCTTGTCATGGCCACACGTCTGGCTGCAATCGCACCGACCACCGCACCGAGAACCGCTGCGCCCACCAGGTATCGGTAGTCCAGAATTTCCTTGGACGTGAGTGTGATCAGGACGGCCAACAGCATCCCGACCGACGAAAGCAAATTGCCTCGCACGGCGGTGGCTGGTGAGCTCATGAGTTTGAGCCCGAAGACGAACAAGATGGCCGCGAGGATGTAAACGGATCCCAGAACTTCCATGCTCATGAGTCACCTCCCGATGGGCTGTCTTTTTTCTTGAACATGCTCAGCATGCGATCCGTCACCATGTAGCCACCGACCACATTGACGGTGGCAAAGAACACCGCGAGAGCGCCCAGCCACGTTGACCACGGTCCCAAATCGGCTCCGGCAGCGATGATCGCTCCGACGACAGTGATGCCAGAAATCGCGTTGGCACCGGACATCAGGGGCGTGTGCAGAGTCGCCGGAACTTTGGCGATCAGCTCAAAGCCTAAGAATACGGACAACATCAAGATGAAGGCGAGCAGGACGGCTTCCACGGGAACCCTCTGTTGGAAAGATGAAAGGCGGTTTACGTGTGCAATTTGGCGATGGTGTCATTGACGATCTGACCACCGCGAGTGATGACGGCGGCCTGAACGATTTCGTCCTCGGGGGCGAATTCAAAACGTTTGGATTCGGCATCCCAGAACTCGTCGATCAATGCGGTCAAGTTGTTCGAGTACATCTCGCTGGCGTTGCGGCTGACCTCGGAAGGTAGGTTGCCTTGCCCGATGATTTTGACGCCTTCAAGATCAACGATCTCGTTCAGCACCGACCCTTCAACGTTGCCACCTGTTTCGACGGCCATGTCGACCACGACGCTCCCGGGTTGCATCGCCAGCAGCATGTCGCGAGTGACGATGCGAGGTGCTGGACGGCCAAACAATTGAGCGGTGGTGATGACCACATCGGAGGCCGCGATGATTTTCTTTTGGCCTTCCTTTTGAAGTTCAATTTGTTCTGGCGTGAGCGCTTTGGCGTAGCCCTGCTCGGTTTGCCCGACTTCGCCCAAATCGATTTCCACAAACTTGGCACCGAGAGAACGGACTTGTTCGGCAACGACGGGCCGCGTGTCAAAGGCATCGACACGAGCACCAAGTCGTTTTGCGGTCGCGATCGCTTGCAGTCCGGCAACGCCCGCGCCGATCACGAACACTCGAGCAGGCCGGATGGTCCCCGATGGAGTCATCATCATCGGGAAGATCTTCTTGCTGTGATAAGCGGCTTGGATCACCGTGACATAGCCCGCCAAGTTGGCTTGCGAGGACAAGGCGTCCATCTTTTGTGCACGAGTGGATCGTGGGATCATCTCCATTGAAACGGATGTCACGCCGCACTTAGCCATCTCACCGATCAATTCTTTTTCGTTGAACGGGTCAAGGAAACTGATGTGGATGGATTCTTGCCGAAGTTCAGGCACCTCGGGGACTTCGGGACGTCGGACTCGCAACAGGATGTCCGATCCGGACAGGATCGACGTTCGGTCGGATTGGATGACGGCGCCGGCGTCGGAGTATGCTGCGTCCGGAAAACCGGATTGGGATCCCGCACCGGATTCGATCTGGACTGAAAACCCCGACTGAATCAGCTTCTTGACGCTGGCGGGGACGAGTGCCACTCTCGCCTCGCCTGGCCAGTGTTCGCGGGGGACGCCAATCTGCATCGCTTCGCTCCTCGTGTGTTGAATCAGCCGGTGATTGGATCGTCGGATCGCTCTCGACCGGCATTGCCTTCTTGTCTCATGGTAACCCTCCGCGACGGGCCCGTGCGTCACGGCAGGCCCGAAAGAGTGATGGAACGAGGATGTTCAGAGAAATTCAAGAAGATTCTTGGACGGTCGCGCAAAGCCATCTGCGGAAACTCAGAAAGCGAGCTTGGTTCCCCGTCAAACGCGCCTCTTTATCCGGCATGTCTTCTGGAGGTTCGTTCGTTGGTGGGCGAAACAAGTTGGGCTGGTTGTTCACCGGTGATGATTCGATTGCTGCGATTGAAGGTGACGTAGTTCCAGGCCCATTGGACCAAGATCAACAATCGGTTTTGAAACTGGACGATTAGCATCAAGTGAACGAACAACCAGAGCAGCCAAGCGAATAACCCGTCGAAACGGCGATTGCCAATCAGTGCCACCGCAGCGGCGCGACCAATCGTCGCCATCGTGCCTCGGTCGGTGTACTGGAACGGTTCGTCGATGGATTGACCACTCGCCAGTCGCGAAATCACCTTGGCAACATAGCGTCCTTGTTGGATCGCGACGGAGGCGAGTCCCGGCAGGGATTTGCCATCGGAATCGGTGAACGATGCGATGTCGCCGATGACGAAGATGCGGTCTTGGCCTTCGATTTGACAGGATGAATTCACTGGTAACCGGCCGCCTCGGTCGGTGTCGATTCCGATCGCCGACGCGAGTTTCTGCCCCAATGGGTTGGCTTTCACTCCAGCGCCCCACAACACGGTCATGGTCGCTACAACGGTGTCTCCATCGGGGCCGGAGAGGTGGACGGCATCGGCGGTGATCTCGGTGACTTTCGTGTGTGTATGAACTTCGATTCCAAATTCGCGAATTTTATCGGCGGCTCGTTTGCAAAGATCCTCGGGGTAATGAGCAAGCACATGTGGCGCTGCCTCAACGATCATGATCCGGGCTTCTTCCGGTTTGATGTGTCGGAAATCATGTTTCAGCGTGTGGTGCGCGATCTCCGACAGTGCGCCCGCCAGTTCGACTCCCGTGGGGCCTCCTCCCACGATCACGAACGTCAGTCTCGCCTTGCGTCTTGCGGAATCCGTTTCTCGCTCGGCGGCTTCAAAGGCCAAGTAAATTCTGCGCCGGATCTCGGCCGCGTCGCCGATCGACTTCAGTCCCGGCGCAAATTCTTGCCATTCATCGTGACCGAAATAGCTGTGCGTTGCTCCGGCAGCAAGCACCAAGTGGTCATAGTTCAGTTCGCCATCGGCGAAGATCAGTCGCTGGCCGGCGACGTCGAAGTCGGTGACTTCGGCCAACAGCACGTCGCAGTTGGTTTGTTTGCGAACGATCGAACGCAGCGGAGTGGCGATGTTGGCTGGCGAAAGCCCACCCGTCGCGACTTGATAGAGAAGCGGCTGGAACAGGTGGTAGTTGTGGCGATCCACGATCGTCACGCGAACATTCGATTTGCGAAGTCGCTGTGCTGTTTCGAGACCTCCAAATCCGCCGCCGACAATGACCACGTGAGGAACTTGGTTGGTGGGAGATGCGTTCATGGGATGGAAGTGATTGGCGGATGTCGATAGCAAACGTTGAAGAGGGGCCGTTGCGGCGTTCATTGAACGCGTCTTCGTGGAACAAAAGGTTTGAGAAAGCTAGACGTATTGCTGCAAGGGTAGCGAACGTGGCAAGTTCACGATCGACGCTATTCGTGATGAAGTTCGCCAGGTTTTCATCGAATTCCTTTGCCATGCGAGCGTCGTCGTAGTCTTCCGATGCGTTGCCCGGTTTCACCCGATCGTTTTTTCGGACGCAAGGCTGAAGGATGGTGTGCCCGGCCAACTCGTGACCTTCCTGGCGAAGCTGGTCCAGGTCTTCCTGCGACGGAGGCAGTCAAAAGCAAAAGCCAGTGAAGTTTGTACGAGGAGAACATGGAGCGTTTGGAGCCTGATCGGGTGTGTTGGCCAGGATCAACGCCGGCCGAATCCGGCATCCGCCACAGCAGTGCGGCACCGATATCCTAGTGCGAATGCAAGCTACAGTCGATCAAGGCAAGCCTGGTTGCGAGTGGGGCTGGGCCAAGAGGCATCTACCGCGAAAACGATTGTTTCAGTCTCCGTTGTGAAGACCTGGGGGATGCCGTGGAAGGGATCGGGGGAATTTGGTGTCAGGTGCCGTCGACGGTTACATTCGTTGAGCGGCTCTTTTGGCAATTGTGTTTCTGATCCCAGCGAGTGATCCGATGTATCGAAATGTTTGTGGCTCCGGCGGGCGAAAACAACAGACGTCTTCACCAGATCGGGCATCCTCCATGCGAACCAGTTGGTTTGATGCGGTGACTTCGTTTCTGATGGCGGTCTTGCTGATGCTGACCAGCGTGGTTGGCGTGCTGTTTCTGCTTTGGGTGCTGCTGCCGGAGGATGAGATCGTCTTGACCGAACCGGTGACGGAGATCACAAGCGTCTCGGTTGGAGGGACCGCGACGGTTGCTTCGCCGTTTGATGTTCCGACGAAGCAAGAGACAGTGGATTTCCACACCACTGACTTGGCAGCATCGGTTCAGTCACTTGTGTCGGCCGCCGAACAAATGGCGATTGCCGAACCCACGTCGGATTCCATGGCTCCATCGGGAAACGATGGCTCTGGCACGATCGGCAGAACCGGTTCGGACAAGTCGGGCGATGCAGATGCCGACATCATCCCGAGATTCAAACGATGGCAGATAGAATGGAAGGCCAATGACTTGAATGAATACGCCAGGCAGTTGGATCACTTTGGAATCGAGTTGGGCGTTGTCGGCGGAACGCGACCAGGAGTCGATTTGGTCAATGAGTTCGCATCGAATCCAAGTGCGCGATACCTGGAACGATCCGACGACGAGAAGCGTTTGTACTTTCTTTGGACTCGCCCCAGCCCGCTGCAGCGCTTGGAGGAACGCTTGCTGATGCAGGCAGGAGTTACCACTCGCGATCGCCAGGTCCTCAAGTTGATTCCAGAAGAACTGGAAGTGCAACTGGCAACGTTGGAGCTTCGCCACGCGGTGTCGAAGGGACACGACTCGGTGGATGAGATCGCAAAGACTGTCTTCGAATGCGTTTCGAAAAGCATCGGATACGAGTTCCGAGTTGTCTCGCAGCGGTATCGATAGGCGATCGAGCGATTGGTTTCGGAACATTGTTTGCACCAACTCGTTTGCATCAGTGATGCTGTATCAAGTTGACTTTGATATGAAAGGAATGATGCGATGATGATTTCGACGGAGGCCGTGATGGGCACGGAGTTGATGGGAACGGACCAGAGCGTGGGGGCGATCTGTGACCTGTTGTTTGATGACGAAACTTGGGTTGTCAGGCACTTGGTCGTGGATACTGGGCACTGGCTTCCCGGTCGTCAGGTTTTGTTGCCTCCGATCAAGGTCCAAAATGCGGATTGGAACGCAGCGAGTGCCTCGGTGCCATTGACCCGGCGAGAGGTCAAGGAAAGTCCTTCGGTCGAATCCGATCGCCCGGTGTCGCGTCAGATGGAGATCGAGCTGTATCAGCATTTCGACGTGCCGTACTACTGGGGCCCGGCGGGGGCAACGTTGGCAGGTAGCGGTTACACGCCGATGCCTTTGGCGGCCGGTTTAATGCCGATGGATCAAGTCGAAAACGATGACATTCAGCGGAACCATCTTCGTAGCATCAAAGAAGTGTCGGGCTACACCATCCAAGGCACGGACGATCATGTCGGGCATGTGCATGGGTTGGTCGTCGATGATGTGAACTGGTCTATCCAGCAATTGATCGTTGACACGGGGAATTGGTGGCCTGGCAAGAAAGTGTTGATCGGCCGCGGACACATACGAGAGATCTCTTGGTCGGATGGGACAGTCACGGTGGGGCTGACGCAGGATGAAATCAAACGTTCGCCTCTTTATGAACCCGTGGTTTGAGTGATTGTTGATGAACGCTTCGTTGGCTGCGACGAAGAAGACGCGGCGATGGAATGGAGTTTGTCTGTCGCAATTCGTTGTGCCTGCGTCGCATTTCAGTCAAGTGTGATGGCTCGAGGTGAATTTGTGGCCGCATCTGAAATGAACCAGCCCATTCTTTGGTAGCCTTTGGGGCCACTCGGGGATTTCGCCAGGAGCTTTTCGCATTGGAAAAGATCGTGTCTAGAATGTGAGGTCCCCCCTTCCCCTCCCCACTCTGATTGATTGGCTACTGATGAATTGGTTGCGATGGTTTGTTGTTTCCGCGGTTGTTTCTCTGCCCTGCTTGATCGATGTGGCCGCGTCGCGAGTTCACGCCGATGATGTCGCGTCACGTCCAAACATCATCTTGGTCATGGCAGATGACTTGGGCATCGGAGACGTCTCTCCGACCAATCCGGATTGCAAGATCAAGACGCCTCGGTTGCAGCAGATGGCCGATGAAGGGCTGACGTTCTTGGATGCCCACACGCCCAGTTCCGTGTGCACCCCAACCCGTTATGGATTGCTAACCGGTCGCTACAACTGGCGTTCGCGATTGGCCAAGGGCGTGTTGAGCGGAACCAGCGAGCATCTGATCCCTGGCGACCGAGCGACGCTGGGGCACTTGCTTCAAGGTGCCGGCTATCACACGGCGATGATCGGCAAGTGGCACCTC
>NZ_JBICHO010000512.1:0-2921 GCF_043100905.1 Rhodopirellula sp. JB055
ACTCGAACGCTTGGCGGCTGACGCGGGAGTGGCATTCATACCGGTGGATGCACGCGACTTAACCGCACCAACGCGGGCGAGAATCGACGAGGCACTCACAGAGCCGCCTGAGTTTGGCAAACGCAGGTTGACGGCCCGTGCCGGTTGGCGAATCGAGCCGAAACCGGGATGGATGGAGCATCGCGTTGCCGGCCCACTGATTGCCATCGGCCTGTTGTTCTTGCCAGCGATCGCGACCATCTTTGGTGCCAATGCCGCGGCGGATTGGTTGCACCCCATCGTCGCCGGTTGGTTTGAACCGATCATCGCAACCGTCAACGCCACTTGGCCCGAGTGGCTGCGGATCGTGCTGACGGCTCAACAAGGCGAGTTCGGCTACGGGCTGTTGAACATGGGACCGTTTCTACTGGTGTGGTCTCTCCCGACAGTGCTGATGTTCGCTCTGATTCTGGGGGCCTACAAAACGAGTGGATTGATCGAACGGATCAACGTCGCGCTGCATCCGTGGATGCGTCCGTTTGGTTTAAGCGGCCGTGACGTCGTCCGTGTGATGATGGGGTTCGGATGCAACGTTCCGGCGGTGATCAGCACGCGGTCATGTTCGAACTGTTCACGCGGTCCCGCCGTGTCAACGATCGCATTCGGATCGGCTTGCAGCTACCAACTGCCGGCCACCTTGGCTGTGTTGTCGGCCGTGGCGGTCGCGACGGGGGCGTCGGCTGCGCTACTGACATGGGGTTTTCTTTCCTACCTATTGATCACGACGCTGGTGTACCTGCGTTTGACCGCGGGGAAACAGGCTCGCAGTTCGCTGAATGTTTTGATGACACCGAGCCGACCGTTCATGCAATGGCCAACGTTCTCGGCGTTGTGGCGAGAGGCTTCCGGAACCATTCGGCAGTTCCTATTCCAAGCGATGCCGATTTTTGTAGCGATCTGTCTGGCGGCTTCGCTGCTCGCTCACTGGGGCGTCCTCGACCTCGCGTCTCGGGTTCTCGGGCCGGTCATGAGACTGTTCGATCTGCCTTCGCAGTCGGCCCTGCCGATCGTGCTGGCGTCGGTTCGCAAGGACGGCATCTTTCTGCTTGCCGCTGATGACGGCCTCTCGTTCCCGATGACCGCCGCCCAGGCGTTGACGGCGGTGTATTTGGCGGGAGTGCTGCTGCCATGCATGGTCACCGCAATGACGATCGGCCGCGAGACGGGATGGATCAAGACGTTGAGGCTCCTCGCACAACAGGCCGGGTTTGCGACGCTCTTTGCGTTGATGCTGGCTTGGGGAGGGAGATGGTTTCTATGATCCGTTTGAATCGACAAAGTGATCAATCAACGGAAGAGTCCGTTACCGAAAAAACAACTCGTCAATGGAGTGAGCATCGGATGTCCGATCATGCCGAGCCCATCGTTCCTGACACGACGAACCACGACAGCACGGCGAGTCGCCAAAGCATGAGTAGCGAACCGCTGCAACATGCCGTTAGCTTGCTAAGTCAACAGGTTTGGTGCTGGGGTCAAGACATTCTGCGCCCCGAAGGCAACTGGTTGCTCGAGATCGGTTTCGATCGGCTCCGCCCGCCCTCGAACCGTAAAAATTGCTCCAGCGTCTACGTTCTGGAACTGCCGCACGGACGGCGCGTTGTTCTACGCGGGTTCGGTGTCTTCTATGGCGATGAAACGCGTGGAGGCGTTTTCTTGCGACGCTTTGAGTTCCAACCGTGCTACACAGACCAGCCGAAACTCGATTGCCCACCTTGGTCGGACGAGGACATGCCTTCATTGAGTCCACCGAACGACTCGCAGCGCAACCTGTGTGCCTCGCTGACCCTCGACCTGATCGATTGGATTCGCTCATACGAGGTGAACATTGTCGAGCAGTTGGGGATTGAGTACCGGCGTCAAACGCTGGCCAAATGGAACAACGGCGAGCGTCCTTTCACCCCCGCAGAAAAATTTGCCTCTGCATGGCGTGGCCTTTCATTTCAAATCGCCGCCAACTTTGACTCGTATTTAGGGCACGCGAAATCATGAGCGAAAGCATCATTCCAACTTCCTACGAGCAATGGCGGCACTGCATCGAAGTACGCTGCCACATCCAACTGACACCGCAGTATATCGACGAACGATTGGCGGAACTGGAAAACACCCATCATGCGAAAACGCGAGAATTCGCAAAGCTCTACGGAACCGATCATCTCGAGCGGACGATCGGTTGGTTTCGCCAAGCGTCGCACGAGGTGACCCGAGAGGCCGGGAGTCGTCATGCCTGAGACGATGCCTGTAAGCCGCAATCGCGCGAAACCGCGTCGCGGTACACGTGCTGGTCAAGGATGGTGCATTCCTCAAACGGTTCGCCGTTTTGGCGAAAAGTTGATGTCGCAGCAAGTCTGGTGCTGGGGCAGAGACGTGGAGTGCCCCGATGGCAATCTGCTGATGCGATTTGGGTTTGAACGCTATCGCGACAACGATACCGCGGATCGTTCGACGTGTTATCGATTGGACCAAGACGAACTGCACGTTTGCCTGTGGGGATTCGGGATGTTTTTCGGAAGCCGCCAGCTAGGCGGCCTGTACCTCAACCGGTTCAACTTCATTCCCTCGTGGGCACCCGTTGAGTCCGTTTCGCTGGCGGTCCATTGGCCTGACGAACTTCCCGCCTTCACTCGCCCTCGTGGCGAATCGCAATGGCAGCGTGCCCGAATGCTCTGGAAGCAATCTTTGCTTTGGATCGCAGGATACGAGTCTTGGGTCCGCAAGAACATCGGCATCACCTATCGTCGCCACTGCGTCGGGAGCTGGCTGCAGCCATTCGTGCGACCGGAAAAGAAGGTTGCCGCATGGCGTTTCCTCAGTCGACAGGGCTGGGAAGGTCAAGGCCAACCGCTGAATCAAGTGCTCCAACAGTTCACCATTTGAGAGCGTGC
>NZ_JBICHO010000513.1:0-2712 GCF_043100905.1 Rhodopirellula sp. JB055
CGCAAGGATCGTCGCAAAGAGTTCGAGTTCCTCAGCGGCGTTTTTCTTTGCCTGATTCAACTTGTCGGCTTTGGCTTTCGCGGCGGCTTCGATTCGCAGAGTCTCGGCCGCCGCGATTCGACGCTTCTCCGCGTCTATGAGTTCTTTGTCGATCGAGGCCAAGTCAGGTTTTTGGGGTTTCGGTCCGATCCCAAGGTCCAATGTCGCTTTCGTTTTAGCCAATTCAGTTGCAAGCTCGATGCCCGTGGCTCGCCACGACTCAAAGTGCTGAGTCGCTTCTAGGATTGAATCAAGATACACACGGTCTTCGGCAATCAGTTTTGATTTTGGGACAAAAGATTCTTTGCCGTCCGCGTTTTTGATGAGTGCGTTCTCGCCGTCAAACTCAACCAGCGTTGCGACGGTTGTATATTTCCGATCCAGTGTGCTCCAAGTCCGCGCGGCGTATGTCGGCATGCTTGGTTTCTCGTCTTCATGGTCGTCCAATTGCTGCGCAATACTTTTGAGACTCTGTTGCATTTCTTCCCGTTCCGTTTGCCGCTTGGCCCATTGGTCCGACTCGTGTTCGTATTCGACCAAACGTTTCTCGAAAACTCGCTTCGCCGCTGCGGAGGGGGCAGAGGACGTTGATTCTCTGGATGTATCAGCGACCTGCGAGGAGGCAGATGGTGTCGCGGAAGATTTGTTGGTGGATGAGCCTGATGACGTGCGGTTGGATGAAGAGGACGGGGTGACCAGGGTGCCCAGCCCGCAACATAGAACGATGAAGCCGAAAAAAATCAGGATGATGTTCTTTAAAGCATTCATCGGATGCCTTTGAGAATTACATGTCGAAGGTGATGGGGAAAGGAAAAGTGTAGGTCACATGCGGCGCCATCATCCCAAGCTGGGTAGCGGGGCGCACAATCCCGGCACGGCACAAGAAAAAGGCCCGCATGGCGTACCACGCGGGCTTGGGAGTGCGTTCGGTTGGAAAGACGTCTACAGCTTCGGAGCGGCCTTGGCGGCACGCACAGCGGCTTCTAAGGACTTCTGGGCATAATGGTCAGTCATCAGGGCAGTTGAGTGCCCCAGCAATGCTTGCGTTTCCTCTGTGCCACCAAGGGCAGCCCTGATCGTCGTGGCGCTCAGGTGGCGGAGTTGATAGGGGAACCAGTGGGGGCTTCCAGCGGCCTTTTGTGCACGCTGCAATGCTTGCCGATAGGAGTGGGCATCGTAGTGATCTCTCGGAAGTCAGTTGGGATCTTTCTTCACATTGGTTCCCTTACGGTTGCCGCATGAAAGTGGAGCCGTTCGCTTCGCGGCACCGACCGCGCGTCGCCACTCCATCGCCTCTTTCGGTGAGAAGCAGTACGACTCGGGGTGGCGTTGCAGGAAGTCAGTAATCGCATCGCGGGCATCGTCGATGATCGGAACAGCCTTCGCTTTCCCACGCCAGCCGGTTTTGTGTTTGCTGGGGACGTAAATCCAATTGTCACCTGACCGGTCGATGTCACAGGGACGCATGATGCAAACCTCACCTGGACGCATTCCGGTTGCCACCTGGATGCGCAACATCGCCTTGATGATTGGGCTGAGGAACGGAGCGGTCATCCGAACATGCTCGATCGGCACAGGCCTCACCGGTTCAGTTTCGGGAGCAGTTGTTTGCCCGTTGCGTAGCGTGTCGAGAGTCTTGAGCTGCTGAACCTTGGACACGTCAACAAGTTCCCCTGCCACTGCAATCGTGAACATGCCGATGACCGAATTGATGATTCGATTGATGTAGGTTCGTGCGAGTGGCTTCTTCGGCTTCTTGCGCTTGTGTTTCCACTTGGTAGGCATGCCGTTGGCAACCAACTCATCACGGAACGCTTTGAGTTTGACCGGTCCAAAGTCATCGACGGTGACGTCGCCAAACATCGAGTCCAGCTTGTCGGCCAATTGCTCGCCACGTTAGCGATCCTGGTTCTTCTCTGCGTATTTCTCTTTGAGATGTTCGCGATAGAAAGCGGTGACGTGGCTGACCAGCACCGGAGCGTTGCTCTGGTTGCTTTGAACCAGCCCCGAGTGGGAAGCGTTCACCATCGCCAACGCCTGATCTTCGATCGAATGAACAGAGAAATCGTCTGGCAGAGAAAGCCCACCGGCCTGGTAGGTCGCGATGAGGACGGCGTAGCGAGCAAGCGATTCAGGCGAATCATGCTTGCCGAGATAGTAATCCTTGCCGCCGATCGTGCAGACTGACTGCCCGGAAACGTGGAATCGACGGGCGGGCGCTTTGGACTTTGGACGAGCCATTAGTGAGATCTCCCGATTGCAAGTCGCAACGATCAACCCGAGGGTTTTTCGGTACAACTTTTGGAATCAAACGGGGTCGCACACCTGACGATGGTAACGCTCGGAAGCGTTTCGACCTGCAAAACACGGTGTTTTCTTCAATACACCCGGAGGGTGCCGCACCCGTCAACGAATACGTTGGCCGATCGCTCGCAATGTGTCGTTGTGGGCACGCCTGTGGGCACATCAGCACCAATCAGGGGCGATCAGGAATCTGAGTTCCTGCAGCTCTTCCGTGATCTTGAACCGAGCAAGCAAGCCGAACTGCTGAGCATTGCCAGAGGCATGGCAGCCAGTCGCCAAGGTGTCCACCAAGGCTGAGGCAACATCGGAGAACTTCACCGGGGTATCATCACGGCCAACATGGGAGCAGCATCGAAGGGGGAGGCGACC
>NZ_JBICHO010000514.1:0-6919 GCF_043100905.1 Rhodopirellula sp. JB055
CGTTTCTGATGTTCTGATTGAAGCCACGCATATTAGTAGCCAGGGTTTGATATACGCGTTCCAGCCCAACCCAGCGGTCAGCGTCAGCGAAGGGTAGAAACGGGCTCGTGCGACTTTGACATCCAATCCGGCCGCGGCAACTTGGCGTTCTGCTTCGCGAATGTCGGCGCGGTTTTGCAGCAGTTCCGATGGGACGCCGGAACTGAGCGCTTGCATGTTCAAATCGATGAAGTCGACTTCGGTGCGGTCCACGTGCTGTGGGTAGCGACCGACCAAGAAATTGATTCGGTTTTCAACTTCGACGATCTCTTGAACGATGACGGCCCGCTCACTTTCGTTCTTATGCACCTCGGCTTGGAATCGTTGCACAGCGAGTTCGTTGCCGCGACCGGCTTCTTTCATCGCGATGGAAATGTCGAGACTGCGTTGTTGAATCTCGATTGTTTTGTCGAGTGTTTGCATGCGATTGTCGAGTGCGAGCAACTCGTAGTAGTTGTCAGCGATCTCCGCGACCAGTCGGGTGACGATGTAGTTCCGCCCTTCTTGGGTAGCGAGATATCGCATCGCGGCGGCGTTTTGTGCGTTTCGCAGACGTTTCCATATGTCCATTTCCCAGGACACATTGGCGGCAACAAGAAAGTCTGGCAACGGATCGGGAAATCCTTTGCCGGGAGCAACTTCCAACTGTTTTTCCACTGCACCGTCACGAGTGTGCTCACCCGGTTTCTCGATCCCGGCTCCGACTCCTGCGGTCACGAACGGCCTGTACTCTCCGCTGCGTGCATAGGTTTCGTTGCACGCGATTCGGATCTCTTCGGAAAGGATTCGTAGTTCTTGGTTGCCAACCATCGCTTGCTGGATCAGATCCAGCAGATACGGGTCCGTGTAGAAAACGCTTTGTGGCAAGTGAGCCGAATTTTGGAACGTTGAAATGCCAAAGTTCAAATCGGCTTCGTCGTAAACGATTGTTTCGCTGGATTCCTCCATTACTGAATCGGTGACAACATCAGCGGTGGCATTCACCAAGGTGGTGTGCGTGGAATCGTGAGGGGGTGTTTCGAGATTCGGGACGTCGGTTGACTTGATGTAGCTGGCAAACGTTTCGTTTTGGTCATCCAGGTCAGCGGATGTCAGGTTCGTTTTAGTGGATGTCCGCTCACTTTCCTTTCCGTTGGAATCGGAGCTTGACGTTTCGACGAACGAAGCGGTTTCGACCAGCGACTCCGTTGCGTCGAGATTAGCGGGCGCTTTCGAACTTACCGTAGGGTTCGCGGAGTCCATTCCGTTGTTCCAGTTGTAATGCTGGGGCATCGAAGGGCCAGGCTTCGAGCCTCGTAGGCACGGAATGCCGCATCCTGGAGTCGACAAGAAGGAGCCACAGATCAAGGCAGCGATAGCGGCGCGTTTGGAAATTTGGACGCGCGAAACGGTAGGCGATGAAAGGTTCATGTTCGTCCTGATTGAACTGGCGGGGATCGGCATCCTGCCGAAACGTGGTCTTGACTCCGCATTGACGGACAAATGGTCGTTTCACTGAAAAGTGATGACACATCACGTTCAATTTGAAAGTCAAAGAGGTTGTCGACGGAAATGGAATCGGCAAAGGAAACTTTGATACGCCTGAGGCAATTGTGCCAACATTTGCAGATCAGTCCTCCGGAATCTGAATGTCCTGCGGAAGAGTCCGGTGGTAGGGGACGGAGAGAATGTTTCGATTGCGATGCTTTGGGTGGGAAGCTAATTGTCCCGCTCAAAGATTTCGCTCAGTGGCGCGTCATGTTCATCGCGAATCAGCGTGCGACCATCGGCGAATTTCGCGAAAAGGTAATACAGCCCGGGGATCACAAGGACGCCGACCAGCGTGCCAAGCAGCATCCCGCCGACGGCAGTCGTTCCGATCGTGCGGTTGCCGATCGCTCCCGGCCCGGTGGCTCGTACGAGCGGGATCAAACCTGCGATGAAGGCAAACGACGTCATCAGAATCGGGCGGAAGCGGAGCTTGCCACCCTCGATGCCCGCTTCCATGATGCTGCGTCCCTCTTGTCGTCGTTGAACCGCGAATTCGATGATCAGAATCGCGTTCTTGCCGAGCAGTCCTACCAACATCACCAGCCCGATCTGGCAGTAGACGTCGTTGGCCAGACCCATCGACTTTAGAAACAAGAACGAGCCAAAGATTCCCACTGGCAGCGAGGTCAGCACGGCCAATGGAATGATAAAGCTTTCATACTGGCCCACCAAAACCATGTAGACGAAGATCACCACGATCAAGAAAATGTAGACGGCGGTGTTGCCCGATTTGGCTTCGTCGTACGACAACCCTTGCCAGTCAATGTCGAACCCGTTGGGCAGAGTCTCCTTTGCGACCTGCTTGATTGCTGCAATCGCTTCGCCACTGCTGTATCCCTCGGCGGGAGCACCTTGGATGGGAGCGGTTGGGTACAGGTTGTAGCGACTGACTTCGTTCAGACCCTGTTTCTTTTCGATTCGCATAAAAGCGGAGTAGGGCACCATTTCGTCGTTTTCATTTTTGACGAACATGTTGTCGAGGTCTTCCGGGTAGCGGCGAAACTTCGGTTGGGCTTGGACATACACCTTGTAAAATTGGCCGAACCGAACGAACCCTTGTTCCCAGGTGCTGCCGATGACAATGGACAGATTGTCCATCGCGTCCTTGATCGACACACCTTTTTGCATCGCGACATCGTTGTCGATGATGACTTCGTATTGCGGGTAGTTGGCGGCGAAGAACGTGAACAGACCTTTCAGTTCGGGGCGTTTGCCCAACGCGGTCATGAACTCGTCGGTGACCTGTCCGAGTTTCTGGTAGTCGCCACTGTTTGTTTTGTCGAGCAAGTTGACAGAGAACCCACCGGCGGCACCGAAACCAGGAACGGCGGGTGGTTCAAAGAATTCAAGTTTGACGTTTGCAATGTCGGTTCCGCGTTCTTCCAGTTCTTCGATGATTTCTTTTGAGGTCAGTTCTCGATCGGCCCACGGTTTCAGGTTGATGATGCAAGTGCCCGCGTTGGACCCGCGCCCTTCCGTCAGGACTTCGTAGCCGGCGATCGACGAGACGGAAGTGACTTCGTCCATCTGTTTGCAAATTGCTTGCAGTTCGTGACACTTGGCATTGGTGTACTCGAGAGTTGATCCTGGCGGGGTTTGCACGATCCCATAGATCATGCCTTGGTCTTCCAGGGGGATGAATCCAGTCGGCAGGACTTGGTTGACAACCAAGATCCCGTAGCCGAAGACAGCGATCACCGCGACCGTCACCAATCGGCGACTGATAAGGTGACGCAACACGCGAGCATATCCGCCGGTCACGTATTCGACGCTGCGGTCAAATCCATGCAAAAACATCCCGATCGGACTGCGCTTTTTCGCGGTACCGTCAAAGCCAGAGAAGGCGGCCCGAAACGAAAACGCAGCGAGCACGGCGATCACGCCAGCGATGATGTCGATTCGCGATGCAGTCAACTCTATTTGCTCGGAGATGACTTCATGAACCAGCTCGACATGGAGCAAGTATCGGACGGCAAATCCAATTGCCACGCCCAGCAGCAAACTGACCAGAGCTTGCAACAAATAGGCATGTCGGCCAGCGACCCTTTGCATCCCACGATTGAGCAAACCGATGATGCCACGTTGAACGTTGTCGTCGAGCGGTTTCAAGATCATCGCACAAAGGACTGGTGTCAGCGACAAAGCCACCACGCCAGAGATCACGATCGACATGGCCATCGTCAAAGCGAACTGACGGTAGAAAACTCCGACGGGCCCTGTCATGAATGTGACGGGGATGAAAACGGCGGTCATCACCAACGTGATCGCGATGATCGCACCGCTGATCTCCTGAACCACTTCTCGGGTCGCCTTGTAAGGACCAAGATGTTTCGCGTGCATCTTTTCGTGGACGGCCTCGACCACCACGATGGCATCATCCACCACGACCCCAATCGCCAACACGAGAGCGAACAGAGTGATCAGGTTGATCGACATACCGAACATCAGCATGAAGAAAAACGTTCCGATCAATGAGACGGGAACTGCCAGTGTCGGAATCAGGGTGCTGCGGAAGTCGCCCAGGAACAGGTAGACGACCAGCGAAACCAGAATGAACGCCTCGAATAGAGTGTGCAGCACTTTTTCGATGGATGCGTCTAGGAAGTTAGACACGTCATACGTAACGGCGTAGTCCATTCCGGGTGGAAACTGTTTTTCTTTGATTGATTCCACCTTCTCCTTGACCTTCTCGATGACTTCCGCAGCGTTGGATCCGGGAGTCTGTTTCAGGACAATCGCGGCGGCGGGAAGGCCATCGATGTCAGAGTACAGGTCGTAGAAGGACGATCCGAGCGAGATGGTGGCGACATCCGACAAACGCAGGATTTCGCCTTCGGGAGTCGCTCGCAAAATGATTTGGTCGTATTCCTCGGGCGTCGTGTAACGCCCCACCCAAGTCAACACGTACTCGAGTGTTTGCGAGGTCGTTCCCGTGGCTTGGCCGAGTCGTCCGGGGGTGCCGATCATGCTTTGATCAGCGAGTGCTTCCATCACGTCTTCTGCGTCGATGTGGTACGCACGCATGCGATCCAGATCCAGTTCGACTCGCATGGCGTAGGACCGGTTGCCCAGAATCGATGCGAATCCAACACCTGGGATGCGTTTGATTTCATTGAGAATGTTGACCGTGGAATAGTTGTAAAGGTAATTCTGGTCGACGTTTTCGTCGGTGCTGAACACGTTCACGTACATCAGCATGCTGCTCATGTTCTGCATCACGATGATACCTTCGCGTTCGACAATGGGCGGCAGATTGTTCTTCACCATTTGAACGCGGTTGTTCACGTTCATCACGGCGACATCGGGATCGGTGCCGGGTTCGAAGATGACTTGAATCGTGCCTTCGCCAGCACTGGTCGCGTCACTGAGCATGTAGCGCATGTTGGGAACGCCGTTGATGGCTTGTTCCAGGATCACCATCGTCGAGTCGATCAGAATTTTGGCGCTCGCACCGGGATACGACACCGATACACGGACGCTTGGTGGCGCGACCGAGGGAAACTGCGAAATCGGCAACACATTGATTGCCAACCCACCCATGAACAGGATCAGCAGTGAAATGACGATGGCGAGGGCGGGCCGGTGAAGGAACTTTTCAAACATGTTGCGAGCGACGTATTGGCAAGACGAACGCGTGGGTTGCGTTCAAGTGGAAGGGGTGCAAGGAGATTCAGCGTGAACTATTCAGCGTGGTACTTCAGGTGGCTGAGGACGGTTTCCGGATCGCGGAATTCGTATTCCACCTTCTGGCCGTCGCGGACCTGCAAGATGCCTTCCAGCACGATCTTTTCGCCGGGCTGCAATCCTTCTGAAATCAGGAAGATGTCGTCCTTTTCGTTTTGGATCACGATTTCGCGTTGATGCACGACGTCTTCCGCATCGATCACAAATGCGTACTTTTTCGCAAGGATTTCAAACGTCGCACGTTGAGGAATCACAACGGCATCTTTCGCGACTTGGTTGATCAGCACGGTGCCCGTTTGGCCGTGGCGAAGCAAACCGTTCGGATTGGGGAAGTCCGCCCGAAAGGCGATGTTGCCGGTTTCGTTGTCGAAGTCGGCTTCGATCGCACCGATCTTGCCGGGTTGATCGAAGATCTTGTGGTTGGCAAGCCGCAGTTGAATGTTCAACGAGTCTTGGCTTTGCCCCGCGTTCATCGCTTCTTGGTATTCCAGGTAACGCGCTTCGGGGACATTGAAGTAGACCCACATGACACTGTTGTCGGACATGGTTGTCAGCATCGCGCCTTCTTCGATCAAACTGCCTTCTTGTTCGTGCAGGCGATCGACGATGCCGTCGAAGGGGGCTTTGATATTGGCAAAGTTCATTTCCGCGCGGGCCAGTTCGACGTTGGCCACCGCTTTGGCCAATTTCGCCTCGGCCAACTTGAGTTCCTGAGTGGAGACGATGTTTTGCTGAACCAGCTTTTTTGTGTTGTCGAACTCGACTTGGGCCAGTTTCGCTTCGGCCATGTCGGCATCCAGTCGGGCTTCGTAGAGCGTTGGCAAAATGTGAAACATCGTTTGCCCTTTGGTGACCGCTTGACCTTCGTTGACCGCGATTTCCTTCAAGTAGCCTCCTTCGAGAGCGCAGACTTCGATGTGCCGACGTGAGTGGATCTGGCAAACGTATTGCCGGGTCAGCATCACATCGCGAGCCACGGGACTGGTCACCACGATCTTGTGCTGTGGATGATGTTCCCCCGACGCATGGTGTTCACCTGATTGGTGGTGTTCACCTGATTCGTGATGCGGTTGCTCGTGTTTGTCGCCATGCGATTGCGGCGAGACCACGTTAGCGAGCGGTAGAGCGGTGGTTTCAGTCCAGTCGCCGCACCCCACGAATGCGCAAGTCAGGGATGCAAAGAGGATTGCGTAGAACAATTTCATTGGGAGGGGCCGGGTGGTTTTGGGCATGGTTGGAACGCGTACGCGTGGGGACGCGTCACGGGATTTTTCGGTTGATTGGGTGCTTGCGAAGCCATCGATCTGTTTTCGCGTTGCAGGACAAATGTTGCCGACGCGATCGACGATTTTCTCGCGGTCATAGGCTATGCAGGAGGTGTGCCGAAGATCGCAACCGAAGCCTTCGAATGGACGGAGATCCACACATCGCCCGTGATTCACGGGCGAAAAACGTTTGTGTTGGCGAGCTCCAAATCACGGAAACTCCCGTTGTCTGCAAATCGGTTCATGGCACCTGCAGCAACCTGCACGCTCGGACGCGCTGGCGAAGTTGGGGCATTGCGAGCCGGGAAGAACCAGACGCATCGATCCTGCTAAAGAGGAGGTGAAGATCACCGCTCACATTTTGGCGTGATCACGTAGCGGCGTCTCTTCGAGACGCTGGC
>NZ_JBICHO010000515.1:0-3170 GCF_043100905.1 Rhodopirellula sp. JB055
TTCGGCTTGGTTTGTACCCAACCCCGCCGCCCCCCCGGGGCCCCGCGTCCCTGCCCCCCCCGCGGGGCCGTCCCTGCACCACGCGCGGTGTTTGCACAAACACGCACCAAAAAAACACACGCGTCGGGTTATGACGGAGAGCTAGTTGGCGAGGTTCCAGTTAGGTGCGTTTGCGGTAGCAAACTCGGTAAACCGGGATGCCCATTTTGCGGCTGCGACGTTCAAAGTGGGTGTGGAAGTCCAAGTCGTGGGTGGATTCCCGCTGGGTTTCGGGCAGCGGCACGCCCAATTCGGGTGCGATTTCCGCGATCAATTCCACGGTCAATTCAAAGTAATCCAGCACGTCGGTCCAGAAGTGCAGCCGGCCGCCGACGCGAAGGCAGCGACTGAAATTGAGAATGTTGTCGTGGCTGAGGACGCGACGTTTTCTGTGTCGCTTTTTCCACCACGGATCGGGGAAGTAAACGTGCACGGCTTCCAGCGACCCGTCTTCGATTCGTTTGCCCTCGTCCGTGACCGCGAACAGCGGGGTGGCGTCGCCAGCCAACATTTTCGCGTTGGCTCGCTCTCGTTTGGCCAGTCTGGCGGCAGCGTGAGCGGCGTACTTGCGAGCGATTTCAATCCCGAAGTAATTGTGCTCGGGACGACGATCGGATTCCGTTTGGATGAACAGTCCCTTCCCGCTGCCGACCTCAATTTCCAATGGTTGATCGTTGCCGAACAGCGTTTGGCTGTTGATTGTCGCTGGCAAGTCCTCGGGCGTTTTCAGCCAGGAATCCAGGTCCAAGGCGGGATTGGGTTTTCGAAGGGCGGCGCGAGGCATGCGAAGAAGCTGTCGAGGGAAGTGCGAAAGACTGTGTGCCGTCATCGTAACGCGACGCAAAATCTCTACAATCTTGCCTTTCTCGCTTTCTTCCCGGCTCGATTGGCCTCCCCCTAACGGATCCAGCACCTGCATGGCTGCGATGACAAACAAATTTGATGGCCTCCGCGTGGCCGCTTTGGAAAGCCGACGTGCCGACGACATGACCCGCCTGATCTGCAAATTCGGCGGTGAAGCGTTTGTCAGCCCTTCGATGCGCGAAGTCCCGATCGAGCCCAATCGGGCAGCAATCGACTTTGCTTATCGAATCATCACGGGCGACATCGGCATCGTGATTTTGATGACCGGTGTTGGCTTTCGATATCTGTTGAAAGCCACCGAGAAACACGTGGAACAACAGCGACTGCTCGATGCGCTCAGCGACATCACGACGATCTGTCGCGGTCCCAAACCGGTCGCGGTGATGCGAGAGTTTGGGCTGAAGCCGACTCACCGCGTGCCCGAACCGAACACTTGGCGGGAATTGCTGCAAACAATCGACGCGGGGATCCCGATCGCGAATCAAACAATCGGGATTCAGGAGTACGGCGTCAGCAACAAACAGTTGATCGCCGGCTTGGAAGCTCGCGGTGCGATCGCCGAGTCCGTCAAAGTCTACGGCTGGGAATTCCCCGAGGACACGCAGGCTTTGAAGGCAAATACACTTGCACTCGCCGAAGGTGAACGGGATATCTTGCTCGTCACCAGTGCTCATCAAGTCGTCAACTTGCTCCGCATGGGCGAAGAACTCGGGATCACGGATTCTTTGCGTGACGGTTTGTCCAAGACCGCCATCGTGTCGATTGGTCCCACGACCAGCGACATGTTGCGAGAGCATGACTTGACGGTCGCGATGGAGCCATCGCATCCCAAAATGGGGCACCTCGTCAGCGAATCGGCTCGAGAAGCCAAACGCTTGGTCGACCAAGTTCGTTTTCAATCGCCCGCCTCTGGATCGTCTGCCTCTGTCACGGTGCGGGCGGATGATTCCAATCTCATTTCTGCTAGCAAGACACCTATGCCCGCCATCGACGACCATCCCTCCCAGTCCAGTTTGTTCATGCGTGCGTGTCGCGGTGAGCCCACACCCCGCACCCCGGTCTGGATGATGCGGCAAGCCGGACGCTACATGCAGGAGTACCGCGATGTTCGATCGCAGCAATCGTTCTTGGAACTCTGCGCCAATCCTAAGTTGTGCAGCGAAGTGATGTGCACGGCCGTCGAAAAGCTGAACGTCGACGCGGCGATCATTTTCTCGGACTTGTTGCCGATCTTGGTCCCCATGGGATTCGACTTGGAGTTCGTCAAAGGCGATGGACCAGTCATTCACAACCCGGTTCGGTCGGCGGCGGATGTCGACCGAGTCAAAGGACTCGACAACCCTCAGGATCTTGGGTTCGTCTACGAGACGGTCAAGCAAACGCGAGCGGACCTGCCCGAGGGGATTCCGTTGATCGGATTCGCTGGCGCTCCGTTCACGCTGGCCAGTTATGCGATCGAAGGCGGCGGCAGCCGCCAGTACAGCAGCACGAAAGCTTTGATGCGGGCAGCCGATGGGGGCTGGGCCGCGTTGATGGATCGGTTGACCGACGCGATCATCGTCTATCTGAACGAGCAGATCTCAGCGGGAGCCCAATGTGTGCAATTGTTCGACAGTTGGGCTGGTTGTTTGTCGCCAGGTGACTACCGCGAGTTTGTGCTGCCTTGGATGAAACGCATCTTGGAAGGCGTGACTCCTGGCGTGCCATTGATCAACTTCGCAACCGGCAATCCGGAGCTATTGCCTTTGTTGCGTGGCGATCGCCGGACGGTGGTGGGAGTCGATTGGCGGATCGAATTGGACGTGGCTTGGAAACGCGTCGGGCATGACATCTCCGTCCAAGGCAACCTGGACCCGTCGGTGTTGTTGACCGATGCCAAGACCATTCGCGCGGCCGTGCAAGATGTTTTGAACAAGGCCGGCGGGCGCCCCGGACACATCTTCAATCTCGGTCATGGCGTGTTGCAACAAACCCCGGTTGAAAATGCCATTGAACTGGTCAAAGCCGTGAAAGAACTCTCGGTGCGAGATGATTTCTCAGCCGAGGATGGTGGAACGGATTCGTGAGCGAACCGTCTCGTGTTGTTTGCCCGTTGTGCCCGCTTCACTGCGACGATGTCGTGGTGAACACGGACGGATCGGTTCAAGCAAACGGGTGCGAGATCGCTGAGTCCGCCGACTCGTTTGTGAGCCAAGTGGCTCGCGCGGACGAGGCGACGTTGGCCCGGATCGCTGCGGGCGAAAAACCCATTCGCGTGATCACATCGG
>NZ_JBICHO010000516.1:0-10813 GCF_043100905.1 Rhodopirellula sp. JB055
CCCTCCCCTCGCTTTGCTCGACCCTCCCAGTGGGAGGGTGAAGTTTGGAGGGAGAGGTGCTTGGCTCGACTTTCCCCGAGGTTGGGCGAGGTGTGGTGGGAGAGGTGCTTCGATCAGCCCTTTGAGAGCGAGCGTGAAGTGGGGAAGGTTTGGTTGTGCTATCCGGCGGCGCGGCGTTTGGGTTGGCGCGGAGGGTTCTCTCGGCGTGTCGACGTTGGATGGGCCAGTTGGGCAGCCAAATGCACAGCAGCCTTTTCATGATTGTTTGCCGTGGATGTGTCAGCGATGGCGGTGTCACTAACGATGTTTGATTGGGCTGCGAGGAAGGGCCGCGAATCCAGGTCGTGCAGCATGGCGTCCGGGGTGACGGCCAAGAAGGCTTGCCGGGCCACGCCGGTTTTGGCGCGAGGCATTGTCACGTGAGTCACCCGAAGATCGCGAGAGCGACGAAGGTTGGTGGGGGGTAGCGCGGAGCGAGAACGGGGAAGCGGAACGATTTGTTCGAGCTTGGCAGGGACGGAACGCACGTGCCAGCGAACGGATGCAAACGATGGCTGGCGGCCCGCCGACGCGGTTCGCACGAGCAAGCCTGGTGTTTGTCCTGTTTCAGCGGCGAGTTGCAGGCGGCGTGCGTCTCGGTCGTTCAGGTTCCAAGGCAGTGTTGACCATACCGCGGCAACGGACCCACAGCGAAGGGCTTGGTCGAGCGTCCACACCGCGTCGCGGCGGTTGGTGACTCGGCACCAAACGATGCGTTCGGCGGGGACACCACAAGCGACGGCGGCAGGAGCATAAAAGTGACCGCCGGGATCGACGACGATCAAAGGACCGTCGTGGTGAGTGTGGGCGGATGATGGAAGACGGGAACCCGTTCCTAGCATTTGGGCAGCGGCGAGCATGGAGAGCGTACCGGCTCCGCAGCCGTCGGTTTCCGCGATCCATTCGTTGATCGTGCCGCGTCGCATCCCGCCGCCGGGCAGCCAGGAGTCCAGCACGGAGGATCCGGTGGAAAAGCGTGGCGTGGAATCGGTCGCGACATGCGGGTCCGAGATCGCTTCGGTTTGGCGACGCAGTTTTTGTAGCAGGGCGTCGCGGGTGGTGGGGAGTTCAGGCTCGGCCCTCCCCTCGCTTCGCTCGACCCTCCCAGTGGGAGGGTGAAGTGGGGAGAGAGGAACGCTTCGCTCGGCCTTTCCAGAGGGAGGGGGAGGTGCGGAGGGGGAAACGCTTGGTTCGGGCCGTCCAGAGGGAGAGCGAAGGCGAGTTTGGTCGTCGCTTCGCTTGGTTGGCTTGGAGGGGAGTTGGGGGGCTGCGTGACGAAGCTTGGGGATTGAGGTTACAGTGGAAGGAGCCACTGGTTCTTCCCAGAAAGCAAACGTTTGTTGTTCAGGGGCTCGTTCCAAAACGCTGGTTGTTGCGTTCAGGCAGCGTGGAACGGAGAGGTTTTTGGTGGAAACGCTGTTCGGCATCGTCTTGTTGCCTGCCTGGTTGGGTCAGTCCATTGATCCTAGCAAACATGTGCTAGCAAATCCCTTTTTTCGCGAGAAATCACCCTCGCCGATTTCACATGCTCCAGAAAATCCGCTGGTTTTTGTCGTTGCTGGCCGTCTTGGTCGTCGTCATCGTGGCGTTTCAGAACCAAGACGCGGTGCCGCTCACGATTTTGTTTTTCAGTGGTGAGTACCCGCTGACGTTGCTGCTGCTGGGCTGTTCCGGGGTCAGCTTTGTGCTGGGGTGTTTGATGACTGCGTGGCGAATCCGCAGTCGCCACAAGGCTCAGGCCGCCCGGACTCAATCCGCCCGGGAATCGGAAACCAAGCCGCAGGAGGCTTCTGCCAAGAAAGCGTCTTCTGCGAAGAAAAAAGGCGTCGCGGAAAACCAAACGGCCGAAGCTTCCATCGGCTTGGATCAGGAAGCGACCTGAACGTTGTCGTCGGCGGCGTCAAAGTCGTTGGCCTTCTGTTGCGACGCGGCACGACGACGAGCGACCAAATCGTGGCGACGCAAAACGGCTTGAGCTAGATCGCCAATTCGCTGAATGGGTCGTTCGGTGGATGCTCGTTGTGATTCGAGTTGTTCCCGTCCTTGGCGGATCAGTTCTGCGAGAGCCAGCAGTGAGTTGTCGGTTCCGTGGGACGCGTGGTTGCTGCCGCTGGGCGTGTTGTCATTGGCCTGGGGGGCTGCGACCACGGGTGCCGAGGTGACGGGTGCCGAGGTGACGGGTGCCGAGGCGACCACGGGCGAAATCGGTGCGATGGCGTCGAAGAGAGAAAGCTGGGTCATTCGAAAAACCTTCGTCAGTGGGGCGGGAGGCCGAGGTGACGTGTGGGTCACGTCTCACTGAAAAGATTGTTCGCTAGCCCCGTGACACGTTTGGTCACACGGGAAGAACGTCCGGTTTTGACGATTGGTCGAAGTGGTCCATTTGGGGTGGCTTCGGTCCCTTCCTTGGAGTGTAAGGTGTTTGCCTTCAACGACTTGGGGAATTAGTGTGACCTAGGATTGATGAACCGTTCTGTTTGCCACTGCGCTTGGATTGCGTGGTGAAAGCGGCGGTTGCCTCCATGCAAACGACTTGGTGCGATTGTTTTGGAGGATCATCCGTCGGCCTTTTCCTTTATCTCCACTCCCTGTCACCCCAGTTGTTTACTTCGCCGGTTGCCATTGCCGGAGAGGAGCATTCTGGTGCGTGAGCGTTGTCTCAACGGGCTTTCCCTTGCTCTGGAAACCAGCACCTGCGTCTGTCGTCAAGCAATCCTCGCGTTCCGTGGCAATGTCATTGGCTGCGGCGGGTTCGATCGCGTTGGCCATTTCATTTGTTTGTGTGGCGACGGAAACCATTCAGCTTCTGTTGGTGCTGTCGTCGATCAGTGGGACTGCCATCGCGCTCGCGAATTGGGGGATTGCTGCTTTGTTGTTGGTGGCAACCTTCGCCTACGCATTCCCCGTCTTTTCGCGGGCATTGGGGGCGCGTGTGAAGCACCGTTTCCCGGCTTGGACACGGCGGAGACTTCAGTTGTCGAATTTGGGTGAGGAGCGTCGATTCCTGCGGATGTGCTTGGTGGTGCTGGCAACGTTGCCGGTTCAAACGAGTTTGGCCCACGCGGTGATGCTGCGTGTGTCCCGCGATGACGGGCCGTCTTTGGTTTCGCCATGGTGGTTCTTGGGGGGAGCGATTCTCGTGATGGTGGCTGGATTGTTCGTCCATTTCCGGTTGCCCAAGCTCTACATGAAGTACCGGTCTGATTCGTTGCTCAACGGGCTTCGGCGTTACCGTCGCGGTGTGGCACTGCGTAGTTTCATTGCTCAGTGGGACAATCCGACTCGGAATATCTATTTGTCCTGCCGAGTCAGTCGCCGGGTCGCATCGGCCTACCGTGCCGGAATCTTGATTTCCGCAGCTTGCTTCACGGCGGCGGGCTGCATGCTTGCACGCGTCGATTTGCCATGGGCGTTGGGGGAGTTGTTCGCTGTCCTGGCGATTGCGGGCGTTTTGAGTCTTTGGCCCACCGCAACTCGGATGGTCAACTGGAGTGGCTTGGTTCTGGATCCCCTGTGCGGCGACCCGGACGAATACGACGAGTACGAGTGAAAAACCGGTCCGTCCGCGAAACCTGCTCCGTCCGCTACAATTGCCTCTGTCAGAGCCACGAGGCCATCAACGCGACGTTTGACGAGACCGGGAGGCAGACGATTGGAATTTCTCGAAATCGAATGGTGCACTCCGTTGTACCAGGAGGCATTGGATTTACGGCATCGAGTGCTGCGCGAACCGCTGGGACTGAAGCTGACCGCGGAGGAACTGGACGGTGAGTACGCCGAATTGCACTTTGGGATGCGGAATGGTTCCGAGGATCTCGCGGCGGTCGTGTCGGCCAAGCCTTTGACGTCCAGTTCAGTCAAATTGCGGCAAATGGCGGTTGCTCCCGACCGGCAAGGCGAAGGCATTGGCGCCAAGTTGCTAGCGGACGTCGAGGCGGCGCTGGAGCAGCGAGGGTACACCCAGTTTCAGTTGCATGCTCGTGAGACAGCGATCGGTTTCTATGAAAAGCTTGGCTACACCGCGGTGGGAGAAATCTTCACCGAGATTTCTTTGCCGCACCGCAAGATGGTGAAGCCTTATGATGATGACTGAACCTCCGGTCCCAGCGGTGCTCATCCCAACCGCGATTGTCTGGTGAGGAGGGAATGGAAATGGAAGGCAGTCCCCACGCAGCGCCACCTCGATTGACTCTTGGTGGCTGGTTTGAAGAACTAGTCCTCACTCCTCTTCGTTTATCTAGTCTTTGTGATGATGAACGTTTATGAATTAACAAAGATTACCTTCTCCTTCGGATGACGCAGCGGAGGTTTCTCCCAATGGGGAAGATCCGTCGCAGTTTCGCGTGGCCAATCCTCCTGATCGCGTGCAGTTGACCCAGTTCGTCACCACGATCAAGAACGCTGAGCAGCAGGTGGGAGAGAACATCATCGAAGCGTTGAAACACCCGGGCAGCGTCGCTGTTTTAACCACCGCTGTTTTGGGGCCTGATGGTCAGCAGCGAGTGTTGTCGATGGCGTTGGACGAGCAACGGATGAATCAAGTTCAAGAAATCCTGCAGTCAGCGGTGGAAGAGCGAGAAGACGAAGAACTTTGCTACGGCTTTCATTGCTTGGTCAAACCGAAGGCAGCCAACGAACCAACCGGCTCGAACGAATGACGGTATCCTTTGCCATTCACTTATCTCCCTCATCTCGCGTGATTCGTTTTGTATTCTCCCACTGAACACGTGACGCCTCCCGCCACAACGGTGGCGGCGTCTCAAGAACTCAAGTCCAGTTTGCCGGAGGAGTTGCAGCTTCCTTGGCGGCATTTGCAAGAGGTTTCCGCGCGGTTGCGACAGGTGATCCGCGGAAAAGAGAATGTGATCGAAGCGGTTTTGATCGCGTTGTTGGCGGAAGGGTCGATCTTGTTGGAAGACGTACCCGGGGTGGGCAAGACAACGCTGGCGAAGTCCGTTTCACGATTGATTGATTTGGAATACCAGCGCATCCAGTGCACGCCGGATTTGTTGCCTGCCGACATTTTGGGCGGGCCGATTTACCTGCAATCCAAGGGCGAGTTTGAGTTTCGTCCCGGGCCCGTGTTTTGCAATTTGTTGGTGGCGGATGAAGTCAACCGAGCCTCGCCGCGAACGCAGAGTGCGTTGTTGGAAGCGATGGCAGAATCGCAGGTCACGATTGACGGCGAACGCTATGACTTGAAGCATCCCTTCATGGTGATTGCCACTCAAAACCCGGCCGGATTCGAGGGCACATTCCCGTTGCCGGAGTCACAGCTCGACCGGTTTCTATTCCGGTTGTCGATGGATTATCCGGACACGGAAAGTGAAATTGATTTGTTGTTGGATCAATCCGAAGCGGAGCCTGTGGAGGGTTTGCAACCGGTGATGCAGGCAGAAGAGCTGACCCAGCTTCAGGCTTGGGTCCGCCGAATTCGGACTGATCGCAAGGTCGCAGCGTATGCGGTCGCGTTGGCCACCGCCACACGACAAGATTCTCGGTTGAGAGTGGGTTGCAGTCCGCGGGGGAGTAAAATGTTGATGCGGGCGTCTCAGGCTCGCGCCGTTTTGATGGGACGTGATTTTGTGTTGCCGGACGATGTTCAGCAAATGGGGACGGCCGTGTTGGCGCACCGAGTGAGCACGCGACACGGCACCGCAACGTCGAACGAGAGTCGTCAAATCGTTGCGTCGATCGTGGATCAAGTTCCCGTCCCCGTTTGAAAAGGCCACTCATGCAACGGGAATCCTCAGCGACACGCAGCAGGCGGTGGTCGAGACGACGCATGGCCTTGAAGGCTCTGCGGTGGTGCAATCCCATCAGTTGGTGGTTGGCGTTGCGTCGGAGTTTGACAGGCGGTTCGGTGACCTTGTTGTTGATCGGGATCGTGTCGTTGAACATCGTTTGGGGGTATCCCTTCATGGGGATGTTCGCCAGTTGTTTCGCGATGTTTGTGGTCGGTTGGTTGATCAACCGAGTCATGTCGCCTCGCTTGAAAGCGACGCTGGATGTGCCGCTGGCGGTTCGGGCCGGAGAGGATTTTTTGGCGCGGGTGTCGCTGATCCATCAAGGGCGATTGCCTGCATTGAGCTTGCGTGTGGGATTGGATCCCTTTTATCGAAAGTCTCGTCGCGGGGACCTCGATCTTGCGGAGGATGCATCGGCGATGCAGTGGGTTCCCGAGATCGTTCCGGGTGAGTCAGCAACAACGAACCAGTCGATGACGTTTCTGCGTCGAGGGGTTCATGTGCTGCCGCCGGTTCGTGTTGAATCGCTGTTCCCCTTTCACTTGTTTCGTTCCACTCAGTGGATCGACAGCGGCGAGTCGATGGTCGTCACGCCTCGTCGACTCGATTGGGATAACGAACTTTCGTGGCAAGTCATTCATGCCAGTCTTCGCGGTTTGGCGGTGGGTTTGTCGCAAGGGGATCACCAGCACTACGTTGGAAGCCGCGAATATCGAACGGGGATGCCGGTGCGTCGCTGGGACTTTGCTTCCTGGGCTCGGTTGGGCAAGCCGATTTTGCGAGAGTTCAATTCGGCGGCGAAGCAGACCGTCACGGTCTTCGTTGACACCACTCCAAGTGAAGCGGACGCGGGAGCCGTTTCTGCTTCGCGTTGGCGGCGGTTGTCAGATGATGAGGACGCGTCCTTGGAACGGTTGTTGTCGATCGCGTCGGCGGGACTGGAAACCTTGGTGGGGGCGAACGTGCAGGTTCGCTTGGTCGTCCCTTGGCAGGCGCCCTCTGTGATTCAAAGTCAGGAACGCAATGGGGATTTGCGTTCGGTGTTGTGTGAAGGTGCATCGGATCCGACGCCCTTGTTGATGGCTTTGGCGGAAGCCGAACCGGTGGATGAAGCGACCGCACAAAACGTGTTGCACGCGATGCCTCAGGCAGGCGGAACTTTCCACGGCGTGGTGTTTTCTCGTCGTGAGAGTGATGGCGTGGATCTCTCCAGTCTGCCCGATCTGATGTGGCTCAACATTCACGCGGAATTGCGAGAAGAATTCGGTGGCGTTCCCGTCGCCGGTTCCAGCCAGCTTTCCAACCTCAATCCATCGTCCGTGGAGGCTCTCGCATGATGTCGTTTGCAAGTGAAGAGCAAATGGATTGGCGGGATTGGTTGGCGGACGACCGAGTGGTTCTAGGCGGCCTGACGTTGGGATTGGCGTTCTTTTTGGGCGGGACGTTTGGGACCACACCGGCTTGCGTGTTCGTGGCCATGGTCAGTTTGATTGTGGTGGTGTTGATCCGCATGCGATGGCCAGATCCGAGTGCGACGGCGATGAGTTTGAAAGCTCGGTTGATCCGCGGGGCGGCGTTGTTTGGATTGCTGGTGGGCGTGAACCTGGTTGTGTTCGGTTGGCGTTTTTATCCGGCGCTGCAAGGGACTCCCAACGTGTTGTTGGTGGCGGTGGACTCCATTGGCCATGCTTCGTTGTTCATGCTGTGCGTGCTGTGGATGCACTGGCCGCGTCGCGGGCACGTCATGATGTTGGTGTTGGGGATGTTCGCCGTTTTGATGGCGGTTGCGGGCGGTGGGCTGAGCACCACGGTGACAGCTCAAACGGCGTTGGGATTGATTGTGTGCATCGGTTTTGTGCTGGCAACACGGGCGATGACCGACACGTCTTCGGAACGACTGTATGTCACAGGCACGCACCCGCACGCGTCTGGGGGCAAGCGAGTCAGTGGACAGCTTTATCGATTCATGGCTCTGTTTGCGATCTTGATTGCTGCGTCGGCGACGACTCACGCCACCATTTTGTTTTTGCCTGATGTGCAGGCCGGTGTGATGGCTCAGCTCAACGATCGGTTGGATGCTGCTTCAGGGCGGGATTGGGGCGGCACTGATCGCTATGTCAGCGGTTCCCGATTGGGCAACGTTCGCGAGTCGATTTTGAGTGATCCTTCGGCGGTCGCACTGACCGCTTTTGCTGACAATGAGCCCGGGTATCTCCGTGGCAACGTTTACGATTCTTATCGCAATGGTCGCTGGCGAACGTCTCGAAAGTGGATTTTTCAGTCGCCGCGTGGCAGTGGAGTCCAACGCATCGCCGAAGCTCGTTTCTTGCGTTCTGATGGACCCGCGATGACCAAGCTTCACACGTCAGACGATCACGCACGGCAGCGTTATTCGATGCAGTTTGGATCAGTGGATGAAGAGGTCGATGAATCCATTGAATTGCTGAATTGGAACGGCGTGGAAGGCTTTGACACGGGCGGTGGGCAATTTGTGGGGGTGATTGAGATTCACGGTGACCCGAGCAAGGGCCGCAAAGTTTTCTATCCCGCGACGACTCGCTGGATCGAATTGGCTGGCGATGGAATTGGAATCACACCGCATGGGGTGTTGGGTTACGGCGTCGAAGTCCGCTGGCCTTGGGTGGTGGGTGTCCAAGAGCAACCTCCGGCGGAATCATTGAGCCCGGATGATCGTGAAATCATGGTTCATGTGGAACCGGATGTTCGATCGGAGGTTGCAAGTTTGGCAGAAGGCTTGCTGGTTGGGGCCGTGTCCAATGCCGAACGGGCGGAGCGTGTGTCGCAATTCTTCCAGGACAACTTTTCCTATTCGTTGGATCCTGTGACGGTTCCCGACGGCCTTGATCCGTTGACTTACTTTTTGCGGAGTCGGCATCCGGCGCACTGTGAATTGTTTGCGAGTGCGACGGCGTTGATCTTGCGAGCCGGCGGAGTGCCAACTCGCTACGTGGCCGGTTACGTCATGACGGAACTCGACGATACCGGTGATATGTACGCGGCCCGCAATCGTGACGCTCACGCTTGGGTGGAGTACTACGACGACGAAGTGTCTCGGTGGTTGCCGGTCGAATCCACACCCGGGCGGTCCTACCTGACGCTGAGTCCAAAGGAACTGTTGCAAGCAAATGTGGCGGCGGGCGGCGGCGCTTCACAAGTGGAAAACGTCGCGAGCAGTTGGTTTGCACCGATTCTGCAGTGGTGGGCTTCCGTTCGAACGACGGACGCTTTGGTGACGGTGTTTCGCTGGCTGCAGATTCCGCTCTTGGTGTTTTTGGTGACCATCTTGTGGCGGCGAGATCGGGGCAAAGTCGACGATGAGCGGAGTGTTCGTTTGGCGGCCGAGCGTCGCCGGATGGACCGCCGAGTGCGTCGTCTGGGATGGGTGCGGCGGCCCAGTGAAACGCTTCATCGTTTTGCTTCTCGTTTGGAGACGGAAGCGACGTCCAGTTCCTCGCATGACGAGTTGCGGGCGGCGGCGAACTGGTACCGCGATCATGCGGTCCAGTGTTATCGGGGCGATGATCCTGTGACCGTTCCGCTCACTCCGCAGAACGTCTCAGGCGTTCAAACGTGAATAAGCCGGAAGAGTGTCCGTCGCTGAAACCAATGTTGTAAGCATACGTGCCGACGGGACGCATCGATGCAATCGTGAGGGGGCGAGCCTCGGCCGCGCTCAAGACAGGAAGCCCGAGTGACTGCGGTGGTTGCTTGTCGCCGGTCGTCCCGTCGTTCTTGTCGATCAGGGTCACTGCTTCGTGACCTCCGGTCTCGCCGCGTTTTTCTCGGCACGTCGCGCAGGGGCAAGCGTCTCGCAATTCGCGAGCGGTCCAAGAGGTCGATTCACCATCGTTCCAGATGATCCGGATGCCGCGTTCGCCTTCTCGCTCGATGGCGGTGGGGGCGAACTCGACCGGGTCTTGGATGGGACGCTTGGGAGAATTCATTTCACGTCGGTCGGTTGAAGGGAGGTCGGGTCGGATTGGGCCGCGAGTGCTGCTTGACCTGCGTTCAGTGTCTCAATGATCTTGTCGACATCGTAGGTGCATCCACCCCATGATCCGCCGCCGACCTGCTGGAGAGCCGCCCACAGACGAGTGTCGTCGGGGATGTTTTCATCGCGATCCAAACCGTCGGCGATTGGTCGCGTTTTTAACGCTTGGATCGGGTCGTCACCATCGACGGTGGCGACCAAGTCGACTCGTCCGTCCAGCGTGTTGCGGTCGATGAGGATTTCAACGGTGTCTCCATCTCGGACGCGTCCAATGGGGCCGCCGGCAAGGGCTTCTGGGCCGACGTGTCCGACGCAGGCACCGGTGCTGACGCCCGAGAAGCGGGCGTCGGTGACAAGGGCCACGTGTTTGCCGAATGACAAGTACTTCAGCGCCGAGGTGATTTGATAAGTTTCTTCCATGCCGCATCCGATCGGGCCACGTCCGATCAGCACGATCACATCGCCGGCTTCGATCGGTTGGTCCGTTTGACCTTTCACGGCGGCGATCGCATCGCGTTCTGTCGTGAAAACTCGAGCCCGTCCGCGTTTGCGATAGACACCGTCTTCATCGATCACCGATGGATCGATCGAGGTGGCTTTGATGACGGAACCTTCCGGGCACAGGTTGCCGGATGGGAAGCAGACCGTGCTGGTCAGTCCACGCTCTTTGGCGATGGCGGGTGGCAAGATGACTTCGTCGGGGTCGATGCGATCGGCTGCTTGCAAACGTTCTCGGCAAACTTCGCGACGTTCGGAGGTCTGCCAATGATCCAGCAATTCATTCCAGGTCAGGCCGGTGACGGTTTTTTCGTCGGCGTTCCACAGGCCCGCTTCGCGAAGGTGCCAGGCAACTTCGGGAACGCCGCCGGCCAAGAACAGTCGCACGGTTGGGTGCCCGACTGGGCCGTTGGGCAAGCAATCCACAAAACGCGGGACCGATTGATTGATCCGGCGGAAGTCATCCGCCGTCGGGCGACGTCTTCCCGCCGCTGCGGCAACGGCGGGGATGTGCAGC
>NZ_JBICHO010000517.1:0-4366 GCF_043100905.1 Rhodopirellula sp. JB055
GTTTTGACTCCAGTTCAGGGCTCGTCGCCTCGTCCACTACCCTAAGAACAGGTCGAGACAGACCACTAGCCAGGCCCAAACAAAACCCCGCGAAAGCGACCTTCATTCAACGAGGGTCGCTTTTTTGGTGCCCATCATCAATCGCACCTTTCGCACATCGCCATCACGCTACATCGCCCCGGACGGGGCCGTCGTGGGGATGCTGCGTCGTTCCTGTCTTTTCACCAGGCGTGGTCGACGGGCTTGGCTACCCGTCTTCGAAGCTCATCGCATGGAAACGTGAAGACGCTCACGTCCACCGCCAAACCGTCCACAGATGCACCGCCATCGCAATGACGAAGCTGACGATCGAGATTGCCGTTGGGATCTCGTAGTAGTACTGCAGTCGTTTGTGATTGCCCCAATACCATCGAAAGTGAATGAACAGCCCGATGCAGATCAGCAACACCCCAAACGTGATCGCGGGCGTGCCGATGTATTCTTTCCAGAACATTGGGGACATTTGCCCGCCGCGGGAAAGGTGGATCGTCGTCGCTTGCTGGACAAGACAGCATCGCAGTCCATAAAGGCAAACCACCGCCGCTGCACCGATCCCCACGCCCCGCCTCGTGATGGGACCGCCATCGGGACCATCAGACAGTCGGTCGGCCAAATCGATGATCCGGTCGTGCTGATACATGGTCGTGGGTCGGGAAGCGAGGAGTGCTCGTGAAGGTGCATTCTGTGTCAGGTTGATTCCAACGGCGTTTGGGGCGCGGGGTAGACCCTTGCACAGGCATTTTCGGGAAGAAACGCCTGTCGGGTTCCCGTTTCACCTCTCCTAATCACTGCTACACCAACCTCCGAATACGAAGTTTCGGGAGAGGTGCATCGTACAAAAAACGCTAAAAAACCGCATCAAAATACTGCACGACTTCTAAATGCGATGTGGGATCGTTGTGCAGATTGAATCGCGGACGGTTCGCGAGTCAAACGGATTGCCGCTAGATTGTTGGCAGAGAAAATCTTCAAGCTTGTAACACGAAAAACACATGCGACTTACTGGAATTGCGTTTGGCACCTTTGCCGTTGCTTCGTTGCTGCTGCAATCGGCTTCTTCTGATGAGCCTTCAAAGCTTGACCCGCAGTCACCGCGGTGGTCGCCCCTCGTGGATGTGATTGCGAAGGTGGAACCTGCGGTGGTGGGGTTGTTCTTGCGAGACGAATCCACGGGCGGATTCCAAACTGGCAGCGGTACAATCATCCATCCCGCTGGTTACGTACTAACCAATGATCACGTTCTCTCGAGAGATGACGGGTACGCAGTGATTGGGCAGAAAGCGACTCGGTTCGAAGTGGTAGGACGCATGCCCGAGAAAGACATTGCCATTGTTCGCCTGCTCTACGTGAAAGGTCGCTTGCCAACGGTGCCGCTTGGCCAAAGCAACGATGTCCACAATGGCGAGGCAGTCGTCGTTGCCGGAAATCCGGGCGGACGCGGAATGACAATCACATCAGGAATCATTAGTTCCAAGAAGACCTACTTGGACATGCCCAATGCTCTGATAGGAACGCAGTACAACTTGCAAGCTCGAGATGATTTCATTCGCTTTGATGCCGCCAGCAATCGTGGCAACTCGGGTGGTCCGCTGGTAAATATGGACGGCAAGGTCATCGGGATCGTTTCCAGAGTGAATCCGGAAGAACAGAACGCAAGCTTTGCGATTCCAATCGACCGAGTCCGTCGCCTGTTCCATCGAGTCGTGGAACCAGAGTTACGCCACAACCGCTGGGTGGGACTCAGCTTGAACCCGCTCGCCGACGTTGCTCTTGTCACATCAGTGGAACAAGGTTCTCCGGCCGAACGAGCAGGGCTGCAACCCGGTGATACGATCACTTCAGTTGAAGGAGAATCCGTCCGACATGCGGCAGATTGGGCCTTAGCACTGGACCGTGCCTTCCGCACGTCGGATCGATTCCATCTGGTGGCCGAACGACGAGGAGCATCATTGCCGTTGAACATCATGACTGAATCGATCCCCCCCTTGAAGGCAGAGAAAGTGGACGATTTGGAAGAGGGAATCGCGTTCGATCTGTACCATGGTGAGTTCAAGAAACTCCCTCGATTCGAAGAACTCGAGGTGTCGCGTTCCGGCGAAGTCACGACATTGGATTTACAAGAAATCCAAGCAGATCGAGAGGATGATTTTGCCCTCGTCATCAATGCCTATCTACAAGTTCCCGAGGAGGGACTGTATCGGTTTCAGATCACGTCGGACGACGGCAGTCGTGTCTTCTTGAATGATCAATTGTTTTTGGATCATGATGGCAATCATCCTCCCATGACCGTGAGTCGGTTGCTCAGAGCGGAAGCAGGGATGCACCCCATTCGCATTGAATATTTCGAAGGCGGTGGACATCAAGCACTCACCGTGGCGCTGGCTCCTCTGGACGCAAAGAGCGACCAGGCGATCTCCGAAGCCCCAGAATCCAGCTCGCCTCAACCGCACATAGAAGAAAAAAACGCGAAAACCAGCGTCTTGAAATGGTTCCGGAGGAAAAATGCGGGCGAAGCACGTCAGCCGGAATGATCAGGCAAAACGATGTGAGCCGTTTGTGCATTCGCCCCAACTGCACGTGGGGACAGTGGCGTTTGCCAAAACAGTCAATGTCAAATCCAAGGACTCGTCGCCTCGTCCACTACAATCTACCCTCACTTTTAGCTTTGACAGACCACTAGCAGCGGGCTCGTTGTTCTCCTGACGCACGGCGTTTTCGAACGGCCCGAATCGAATCCATTGATTTGCGTCCACAAGACGGTCTGCAGCAGCTAAACTCTCTCGCTCCCGCCCCTTTCCGTTGCAACATGGATGGGGCCGAAGTTGACTCCCACCTCCTTCCCCCGAAGTGATCTATGAAAAAGTTACTGTGCGTCCTGGCCCTTTCCCCTCTCTTTCTTACGCCAGGCGCCGCCCTGGCTCAGGACGCCACCCCCGAAACTGGAAAATGGGTGACGCTGTTTGATGGCAGCAACCTGGACGCTTGGCGGGAATACAACCGCGATTCAGTGACAACAGGATGGAAGATTGATGGCGACGCGCTGACCTGCATTTCCCGAAAGGATCAAGGCAAACAGGCCCGCGGTGAGAACATCATCACCAAAGAAAAGTTTGCGGCGTTCGAACTGGAACTCGAATTCAAAGTCACTCCCGCTGCCAACAGTGGCGTGATGTTCCATGTCCTCGAAACCAAAAAACCACCTTACTACACCGGCCCTGAGATTCAGATCCAAGACCACAAGGGCGGTCACGATCCGCAGAAGTGTGGTTGGTTGTATCAACTGTATTCCTCGGACACGGACGCCACGAAACCAGTTGGCGAGTGGAACAAGTTGCGAGTGCTGATCACGCCTGAGAAGTGCGAGATCGCAGTCAACGGAGTCCTCTACTGCGAGTTCGTCAAAGGCAGCGATGACTGGAACGAACGCGTTGCAAAATCGAAGTTCGGCAAATGGGACGGCTTCGGTGAATCCAGCGAAGGCCATATCTGCCTTCAAGATCACAACGACGAAGTTTCGTACCGAAACATTCGTGTTCGCCGACTCTAGGCCGATCCCTTCCTCCGCATCGGCGTCATGGCGGTGCCCCGCGACGATCATCCTGAAAGGATTCACAACCGTAGCAGCCGTCGGTAAACGCACGAGTTACCGACGGCTGCTTCTTGCGCCTCTCTCCCCCCTTCCTCGTCCCTTCTCCTTCGAACCCCGCCGCCCAGCACTCCCCATCGCTGACTCGCCCCCCTTCGCAGCGAGAGCGATCAGCCGATGGGCGATAGCCCACGGTTCTCCAAACGAGAGCCTTCTTGCTCATTGGGCAACGGCCAAACTCAATTTAAGACCCATGGCTTGATAACAGCCGTTCCCAACCGCTTCCCCACCGTACAAACGTTCTCTGTGGCCAGCGAGCCAAGTGGGATGCGAAGGTCGCCCCGACCTCCAGCGAAGAACGCGAAAATCGCAGGACCGTCTCGCGATTCACGGGCAGCTCATTCGTCAGCCCCTTGGGATACGTCTGTACGTATCGCCGAAGCCATTTCGGAGACCATATTCGGTCACTTGCGCTGAGCCACGCTCCCCCCAAAGCCCCCTGGTGTCATCAGAACGACTTCCAGGAGTGGCAACATTGCCGCAGCAACACGCAGCAGGTAAGATTTTGAGCATAAAAGCGAGTTGAGTGATATTGGTCAAACACCCCAACTCACTTACCCCGTATCATGCAATTTCCCGAATACGACCCTAGTGAGTAGGGTTGAATCTATTGTTCGCCGACAAAATGATTTCGCGTCACGCTGATTGCAAACGCCATCGGAAAACCACGTGACCGAAACC
>NZ_JBICHO010000518.1:0-8395 GCF_043100905.1 Rhodopirellula sp. JB055
ATCCGCATCGGGCGCCGGGTTGCCCCCTCGCCTAGCGTGCTGCCTCGGTCAACCCAACCGCGGAGCGGTGGCATTGGTCAGCCTCGGGTTTCAACCCGAGGTTCAGAGCGGCCCCACCAAAACCGGCAAGCCGCGGAGCGGCGACAGGTGTTTGCGAGGTGTCTCCGGCTGCCGTCGCTCCGCGACTTGGGAGGCGCAGGCGGCGTCACGAGACCTTGGGTTGAAACCCAAGGCTATCGGATGCCGTCGCTCCGCGACTGATTGCGCCGGGGACCCAACCGCAGAGCGGTGGCATTGGTCAGCCTCGGGTTTCAACCCGAGGTTCAGAGCGGGCCCACCAAAACCGGCAAGCCGCGGAGCGGCGACAGGTGTTTGCGAGGTATCTCCGGCTGCCGTCGCTCCGCGACTGGTAGCGTGCGGGCCTGCATCTCCTGCACCGCTTCCCCCGACACCTTCCGTGGGCGAACAAAACCGGTTTCGGAGACATGGTTCCCAGGAGCCTGGACTGGCTTAGAATCTAGGGCTCACGACCACAAAATGGGGTCGATTTTCGCCAGCCCTTCTCGTCATCCGTCTGATTTGAATGACTTCCGATCTCACTGCTGCCGCCGATTCTCCCGCCGAACCGCCTGATCGTTCCAAGTATCGGTTGCTGGTTGTCGACAACGAGGCCGCTCACGCCCGGGCAATGACAGAGAGCCTCGAGAAAGTTGGCTACGTTTGTGAAGTCGCGACCAGTGGCCCCGATGCAGCTGCGTTGATCCAGCGAGAAACGTTCGACATCGTGATCACGGACATGGTGATGAACGACGTCGACGGAATGAAGATCCTCGCTCTGGCCAAAGAACGCCTCCCCGAATGCGAAGTCGTGATGGTCACCGGCCATGCCACCGTGCCAATCGCAGTGGAAGCCATGCAACAGGGGGCGTTCAACTTCCTCGAAAAACCCATCACGCCGAGTCGCCTGCGAGCCATCGTCGAAAAGGCTGCCGAGAAAGTCGAACTGCGACGCCAAAACACCGAGTTGATGCAGCGGCTCGATGAGCGATTTGGCTTCGAAGGCATCATCTACACCAGCAAAAAGATGCAGACGGTCATCGATCGCCTGCGGCGAATCGCGGCCACCGACGCGACCGTGTTGATCACCGGTGAATCCGGAACCGGCAAAGAAATGGTGGCCCAAGCGATCCACCAAAACAGCCCTCGCAAAAACAAACGCATGGTCGCGCTCAACACGCGAGCCGTGTCCGAGAACTTGGTTGAAAGTGAATTGTTCGGGCACGTCAAAGGATCGTTCACCGACGCCGTGTCGGACCGCGAAGGGGCGTTCGAATACGCCAATGGTGGATCGCTGTTCCTCGACGAAGTCGGCGACATGCCGATGAGCACCCAGATCAAACTGCTGCGAGTCCTGGAGGAAAGCCAGATCACTCGCGTCGGCGGCAACAAATCGATCAAGGTCAACGTTCGCTTGATCTCAGCAACCAACCGACCACTCGAAGAAATGATCGATGCGGGAACGTTCCGCAATGACCTCTACTTTCGTTTGAAAGTCGTGACGATCGAGTTGCCGCCTTTGCGGGAGCGACGTGACGATGTGATCGCGCTGATGGACCATTTCCGCAAAATGTTTCTGCGGCGGCATGGCAAATCGTCCGCCCATTTCACTCCCGCGGTGACCAAGAAGTTCTTCGCCTACGATTGGCCCGGCAACATCCGGCAACTTCGAAACTTTGTCGAAACCATGGTCGTGTTGGATACGGATGGGTCGCTCGACGAAGACGACTTGCCACCAGAATTGATCGACGACGAACCCCGGGAAGTTGACGACGCGACCACTCCCGCGTTGATCGAGGGATCGATGAGTTTTGTTGGCAAACCGCTCGCCGAGATTGAACGCTGGGCTATTGAAGAGACCCTGAAGATGACCGGCAACAACCGCGAAGAAGCGGCAAAGATCCTGAAGATCGGTGCCCGAACTCTCTACCGTCGACTCGACCAATACAAAAAAGAAGACGATGAAGCGGCAGCCAAGTCGTAGACCCTCCCCCGTTCCGCACATCAAGTCCTGAACTCCAACGCTCACTCCCTTCAACCGACACCGGATCCAACATGCAACCTTTGCCTTTCCCTTCGTTGCCCCTGACCGCCGAAGCCAAACTCGACCTCGCCAAAGCAGGCGTGCTGGTCCTCGGCGTCGAGCCGGCCGGCGATTCAGCGGAATCATCCGACGGCAAAGCAACCGCGAAGTGCGTTTCCATCTCGGCGTTGCCAGAATCGCTCGCCAAGACCGTTCAAAATGCGTGCGACTCCGGCGAAGTGAATGGTAAACCCGGTGAGCTGACCAGCTTCGCTACCGGCGACGCTCAAACACCTTGGATCGTGCTCGCTGGCTTGGGCGCAAGCGACAAACGAACTCGCGGATCCGCGATTGAACTGGGTGCCGCTGTGGTCCGCAGTTTGGCCAGCAAACCTCGCCAGCAAATCACGTTCGCCTTGGGCGATGGCATCGCGACTGACAATCATGATGCCGTCGTCGCCGGTGCGGTCTCCGGGTGCGAAGGCCAACACCTGTATCAACGCGAACCATCCGTTTCGGTTCCCGCCGCGATCGCGTTCGTTGGTTACTCAGCCGAATCCGTTTCGCGAGGCGAGAAGCTCGGCCAATCGATCAACCACACACGGCGTTTGGTCAACGAACCACCATCCATCATGAACCCAACCGGCTTTGCGAAGTACGCGGAAAAGATCGCCAGCGATTGCGGACTGAAGTGCGAAGTCTGGGATGAGAAAAAACTGGAAGCCGAAAACTGTCGAGCCATCTTGGCGGTCGGCCGAGCATCCACCAGCCCACCGCGTTTGGTGATGCTGCGTCACGACGGCGGTGGCGACGAAGCCCCGCTTGTGATCGTCGGCAAAGGCGTCACGTTTGACTCGGGTGGATTGTCACTCAAACCCAGCGAAGGCATGGTCGACATGAAGTGCGACATGGCGGGTGCCGCGACCGTCGTTGGTGTGATGAACGCGCTCGCAAAGCTGCAGGTGCCACGCAACGTGATCGGGCTGTGCGGGCTGGCCGAAAACATGCTCAGTGGCGACAGCTACAAACTCGGCGATGTGATCGAAACCCGCAGCGGCAAAACGATCGAGATCCTCAACACCGACGCAGAAGGTCGCGTCGTGTTGGCTGACACCCTCGACGTTGCTGTGCAACAAAAACCCACAGCGTTTGTTGACGTCGCCACGCTCACCGGTGCTTGTATGGTTGCACTGGGAATCGATGTCGCCGGGTTGATGACAAACGACCATGCCCTTTGCGACGGGTTCCAAAATGCCGCGGAATCCGAGTGCGAACCCGTTTGGCAATTGCCGATGTTCTCGCTGTACGACGACAAAGTCAAAAGCAAAGTGGCTGACATCAAGAACGTCGGCGAAGGACGCTGGGGCGGCGCCATCACCGCCGCGAAATTCCTGGAGAACTTTGTCGCCGACGTGCCTTGGGTTCACATCGACATCGCTGGCCCCGCCTTTGTGGATTCCCCCAAACCTCATCGTGATGCAGGTGCCACCGGCGTGATGGTCCGAAGCCTCGTCCGCTGGATCGAAAACGCTTCGTAAGCGATGGTCTCGAAGCGGTTTGAATGATCCCGTAGCCGGATTCGTCAGAATTCGGTCCACGACAACCGTAGGCCATGTCCTACATGGCATCCACGCCGATGCTTTGGATCAAAGCGAGGCGTCATCGAAACATGTTCGCGAGACCAACGCTCGCCGGCGAAGAACCATTGCCAGGTGAAACCTGGCCTACGGTAGCTACGATGCTTTGATCAATGGCTCGATCACCTTGCCGCCGAACTGGCTGAGTTGCTTGAAGCGGCCGGCGTGATAATACGTGAGCTTGTTGTCATCGAGCCCCAACAGCCGTAGCAACGTGACATGGAAGTCACGAACGGGCCGCACCTCTTCGACCGCCGTCATCCCAGTCTCATCGGTCGCGCCGATCGTATGTCCCGCGTTGACGCCTCCACCGGCCATCCAAATCGTCATCGCGTTGGCGTTGTGGTCGCGTCCGTAAGCGGTCCCGCCGCGAACGCCGTTGTCGGGAGAGCGACCAAATTCGCCGCACCACACGACCAAGGTGCTCTCGAGCAATCCCCGTTGCTTCAAGTCTTGAATCAATGCCGCGATGGGTTGATCGACACCTCGCACCAAGTTCCCGTGAGCTCGTTCGATGTAATCGTGGCTGTCCCAGGTCCCGTTGTACAATTGAACGAAACGCACGCCCTTCTCGACCATCTTGCGAGCCAGCAAACACTTGCGTCCAAATGCGTCGGTGGCATCGTTCCCGATCCCGTACATGGCAAACGTTTCCTTCGTCTCGCCGGAAAGATCCATCGCTTCGGGAACTTCGGTCTGCATGCGAAATGCCAACTCGTAACTCTCCAGACGCGCGGACAATTCATCATGTTCGGGATGCTTGGCAGCATGCCGCTGATTCATCCGCGAAAGCAGGTCCAGATTCAGTCGCTGCCTCGTTCGGCTGACTCCGACGGGAGGTTGCAGATCTAAAATGGGTGACCCTTTGGCTCGCAGAGGCGTGCCTTGATAGAACGCCGGCAGATAACCATTGCTCCAATTGGCCGCTCCCCCTTGCGGGTACGAAACCTCTGGCAAGACGATGAAACCGGGCAAGCTCTGGTTCTCGGACCCCAGCCCATAAGTCACCCAAGCCCCGATGCCCGGATCACCACCGAAGCGATTGCCGCAGTTCATTTGATACATTGCGGTGGGATGGTTGACGCTATCGACCTGGCACCCTCGGTAGAAACAAAGCTCGTCCGCGACCTTCGGCAAATGCGTCCAGTTGTCCGCCATCGGGGCACCGCTCTCGCCGTGCCTCGAAAACGAAAAAGGGCTTTGAACGAAGTAACGTTTGCCGCTCTCCATCGCGGATTTCTGTTGGCCTTGGCGAACAAACTCCTGCAAGTGCAACTGATTGAGTTTGGGTTTGGGATCGAACGTGTCGATGTGCGACGGCCCACCTTCCATCATCAAGAAAATGCAGCTCTTCGCCTTGGCCGGGACATGCCCTGCCTTGGGCTGCATCGGCGCGGCTTCGCTGTTTTCGGCACGACTGTCTTCCGCGGAGGCTTCGTCCGCTAGCAACGAAGCGAGAGCAATCCCGCCCAGCGACGTTCCCATCCGAAACAAACTTTCGCGTCGTGGGATCACAAACATTGCATCCACCTCGATAGGAGCAAACGGCGCCGATTGAATTCAATACACATAAACAAACTCATTGCAATTCAGCAGCACCAAACAAACATCCGCTAACGCCCACGTCCGCCGATCCACATCGGCGGGTTGCAAGTCAGGCTGAAAGTCCACGTTGGCGTGCAAGCGTTCGACAAACTCAAACTTCTCGCCCGTGTTCTCTTCCACCGCTTTACGCACCACTTCCAAAGGCGGGCGGTGACGTTCGGGCGGCGACGCCGGAAGAACCTCTTCCACGCGTGACCAATGCGTCAGCATTTCGTTCACCTCCTCTCTCGAAGGCGATCGTGACAACACCAGTTCAAAACACCGAGTGATCGCGTCCTCATCCGATTCCGTTTCCCTGCGGACTCGATCGGCCAATGCCAAAGCACGAGCGTGGGTGCTTTGCCCATTGAAGAGGCTGAAGACCTGAGGCGTGACCGTGGACGCGGATCGTCGCTCACAGGAAAAATCGGGCGACGGCACGTTGAACACCTCCAGGAACGGATCAATCAATCCGCGAAGCTTCAGCACATAAATCGATCGCCGATGCCGGTCTTCCGGTTTGGGATGGGCAACCCACGCGGCCGCGAACGTTCCCATGACTTGTCGAGGCTGCAACGCAACCTCCTGATTGATCTCGGGTCGACATGGGATGCCGCCCAACACCGGGCTCAGTTCTCCAGTCACGGCCAACATCGAATCCCGCAGTTCTTCCGCGCTCAGGCGACGAGGCTTGAACCCTTGATATGGCTGAGTCGATGCGTTGGAACTGGAACGACAATAAACGTCCGAATTCATGATCCGACGATGCATCGCTTTGATCGACCAGTTCTCTTCCACCAACGTGGCCGCCAACCAATCCAGTAGCTCCGGATGCGTCGGTGGTTTCCCGGTCGCACCAAAGTTGTTGGGATTGCCTGCGATGGCCTCTCCGAAATGCCATTGCCACAATCGATTGACGATCACGCGAGACGTCAGCGGGTTTTCTGAATCCGCCACCCAATTCGCGAATGCGGCCCGGCGTCCTTCGATGGCAACCGGAATGTCGGCCGGGACTTGGTTCTCAATCACGCTGAGCACGCCCGGCGAAACCGCTTCGCCGGCGGAGAAGGGGTCGCCACCGGTCAAGATCACGCTTGACTCCAGCTCACCCTTTTTCAACCGATCCTGTGGCATTCGGATCGGGCTCGTCACCGAAGTTCTCGAAACCGTTCGTCCGCTGTAGACCGCCAGTGCGAACGGTTGGTAACGATCTTGTTCCCAACGCAAACGTTGCAGTCCCTTTCGAGCGACGCGTTCCTTCCCAAATTGCTCCGGTGTGAACCCGACCAACTTCGGCGGGTAGTCGCTCTCAGGAACTCCTGCCGCACGCATCGCATTGCGAGCGGAGGTGAACAGCGACTTCGTTTTCCCACTCGATCGCAGACGCTTCAGTTCCTCGTTCCACTGCGTCGGATCCTTGCCATTTTCCTGAAACCAAACTTGCGAGTGATCCAAGAGTACCTGTTCAATCTCCTTGAGCGTCTTCCCATGGATCTGCTTGGACCGATCGAGGTAGCGTTTTTCATCAAAGCCAGCCCGGTTCTCGTCGTCTAAGAATTCCGCCTTTCGCTCGGCGAGCTGTGTCGTCGCAAAGACCGCTTGGACGGAGTAGTAATCTCGCGTGGGAATCGGATCAAACTTGTGATCGTGACAGCGAGCACACTGCAAAGAATGCCCCAGGAACGTTTCACCGACACTGTTAGTCACGTCGTCGAGGAACCGTTGACGAGCCACCTTGGCGACCTCCATCGAAGTCAACTCCCAAGGTCCCATCCGCAAAAAACCGGTAGCGATCAGACACTCGGGATCGTTGGGATCGATCTCGTCGCCCGCGATCTGTTCTCGAATGAATTGGTCGTACGGCTTGTCTTCTTTGAAGGAGCGGATGACGTAGTCGCGATACCGCCACGCGTTCCCGCGTTCAAAATCGTTCGCGAATCCGGAGGAGTCAGCGTAGCGAACGACATCCAACCAATGCTGAGCCATCCGCTCGCCGTAGTGAGGTGACTGCAGCAATCGCTCGACCAAATGTCCAAACGCCTCGCGATCGTCAGCCGGATCCTGCAGAAACTCTTCGATCTCCGAAGGCGTCGGCGGCAATCCGGTCAAGTCATAGGTCGCTCGGCGAATGAGAGTCCGACGATCGGCACGCGGTGCCAGGTCAGTCGCGTCAGCCAAGCCGTCTTCGATCAAGACATCGATCGGATTTCGATCCGTAGCCATTTCAGGTTTCTGCACCGGTTGATAGGCCCACAATCCGGCTGGGTCATACTTCCGGTTCGTCCAATGTTCATCGAGCCCACCGGAGGTTGCGACGGCGATGCCATCTTCGGCGGACCACTCGCTTTCATAAACCGCTTGAATCTCGGCCACGCGATCCTCCTCCGGCCAAACCGCACCGGAGGCAATCCAGTCTCGTAGCCATTCCAACTGCTGCTTTGAAAGCTGTTCGGCTTCCTTGGGTGGCATCTCCGACCAATCATCGCTGGTTCGGGTGGAGGCCAGATACAAAGGACTGCGTTCCGGCTCACCAGGAACAACCGCGACTTCCCCGCTGTCGCCGCCATCTTTCAACCCAGCAAACGATCGCAGATCCAGTGAGCCTTCGATCAACTCCGGGTCCTGCCCGTGACACCCCAAACATTTTTCGCGAAGCAGCGGCGACACCCGGCGCACGAACAACGCTTCGGATTCGGAAACAGGGGGCGATTCAGAGATGTCATCGGCAATCACCTGGCCACCCAAAGAGAGCGCCAACAACAACAGCGTCAGTGGTTTTCCGAGGGTCGTCAGAATGCGAACTCGCATGCGATGGTGGGCCACGGGTGAATGAATCCTTCGCGTCCTGCCAGACGCATCGGGCTTGAGCTTGGGAGGTCAACCGAACCCAACCAGGGTAACCCATGCTGACACCTGATGCTCTATGGAGCCCTGTTGGACCGACAAAAAGGCCACTGAAAAACTGGCCCCATCCAACGCTTTGTAAGTTCTGTCCCACACACACGATCGGTCAAACGAGCAAACCACTTCCGCGATTCCAACGTCTACATTGGCATGATGTTCAAACGACAAGTCCGCCTCGGGGAATACGATG
>NZ_JBICHO010000519.1:0-15926 GCF_043100905.1 Rhodopirellula sp. JB055
CAGTTGAATGTCCAGACGCCCGATGTTTTGGACAACGTCAGCCAGCGTGTAATCGGGAATGGCGTCCAAGAAAACGTCGGCGTCGCCCAGTGCCAAATCGAGGTCCAATAGAGCGACGCTGTTACGACTTTCTTCCGCCAACACGCATCCTAGGTTCACTGCGGTGCTGGTTGTTCCAACGCCCCCGGTTGCACCCGCGATCGCGATGACTTCACAGGAACGACTGCGAGCGTCGCCGCCACCGAACTTCGTTTGGCTGATTCGGCCAAGTGCCGACGACAGTTCTTCTTCCACCAAAGGCAACGTCAGGAATTCGCGAGCCCCAGCGCGAATGGCCTGCAAGATCAGTTGTCCGTCGCTGACGGCACTGGTCGCTAGCAACGCCGTGTCGGGCGTTTCGCGAGTGATGCGCTCGATCAGTTTGATGGCGGCAGTCGAGTCGGTGTCCAACGAAATGACACCCACATCCGGAGTCGTCTGATCGACGATGTCTGGAAAGAACTCATAGCGAGAGCAGTCCGCTTCCAACCAAACCGTGTCCATGCCCAACAGCATGGCTTTGAGTGTTTCGCGGGAGGAGTCGTTTGGATCGACCAAGGCCAATCTTAAGACGTTACTCATAACTGACTACTTCGGTAGACGGAGAAAAGTATCAAGGGGACAGTCCGACGGGGTGTTGGACAACATGCTGGGGCAATTCGGATTCACTCAAACATTCATCGGTATTCCGGTTGGCTGACGACCACACCATCTGCGATCTTCTTTGGTTCTGGACCGGGAATCACTGCTCCAGGTGGAAGCAGTTCGCCCGAACCAAAGCGATTGCTGTTCGTGCGTTGAGGTGCTTGCGCGGTTCGCGATGAGTAGTACCCGGAAGCGTTGGGCGTTGAACGCTGCGGAGCGTTCCGCGAGGCTTGCGGAGCCGGCATCGTTGGGTCAACGATTTCGCCTTCATACAAGCCTTGGTTGGGAACACCGTTCATAGGTGCGTTGTAAATCGGCGGTTGATGAAGCATCGGGCCGGATTCGATTTGCCCGTCGTAGAATCCTCCAGTGACGCCTGGTTGCATGTGTTCGTTGTCGCAATCGTTGGCTTTCAAGTTGGGCACTTCGATGTGTCCGTAGAGGTAGAATTCTTTGTCGTCAGGCGAGCCTGTGTTCAAACCTGGGCCACCGCGAGGCACGTCGTGTGGGTCCATGGCTTCCACCAATTCGGGTGTCACCATGATCAGCAATTCGATCTCGTTGCGACGCTCTTGCATTTGGCGGAACAAGGTTCCGACATAGGGTAGGCTGCCCAGAAATGGTGTTCGGCTGACGGTTGATTCCGTACGGCTTTGCAACAAACCGGCTAAGGCAAACGTTTGTCCGGCTTGCATTTCTACGGCGGTTTCGACGTAGCGTGTCGTGAACGCGGTAACGTTGGTACCGTCCAGTGTGATGGCTCGCGAAGCATCGGGTTCGCTGACTTCAGGGCGAACTTCCAAACGGATTCGACCGGGGCCGACGACGAAGGGTAGGAAGTCGATGCTCGTCCCGTAGTCTTCGTAGGAGACTTGGACTTGTCCGTTTTGTCCTGGGATGATGGTTGGAATTCGACCGCCAACCGTGAACCGGGCGGGGCGACCGTGGGTTGCAACCACGGTGGGTTCAGCGAGCAACTTGACCAATCGCTGTTCTTCCAACGCGTTCATCAATGCTTCGAAGTCACCGTTGACATTGAATCGGAGGTTGGTGTTGCCCGAAGGGATGATGCCATTCTCAGTGCCGGCGGAAACATCCAGGATGCCGCTTGGACCGCTGAGCAGCGTGAAGTTGTCGTCGAGAATCGCGAGGTCGACGCCCAACTGGCGAAGCTTCGTGCGGCTGACTTCCATGATCTTGGTGTGCAACAGAACCTGCTGAATACCGACGACTTGGATGTTGTTGATGACAGTTGTGTAGAACTGTTCGGTGATCGCAACAGCTTTGTCGACATCGTCCACACTGGTCACGTATCCGGAGATGATGGATGACTCACCGATGGGAGTCACTCGGAGCGAAGCCAGTGGCAATTGCGAGTTCAGGATGCCTTCGACTTCACGAGCGTCCGCGACGACGGTGACGTCGATTGTGTACAGTTTGTCCTCGGTGTCCCAAAGATTGATTTGGGTGGTACCGGGAGTCTTGCCGAAGACCTGGATCTGGTTTTCGGAAACCGGTGTCGCACCCAGGACTTCTTCGTTGTGAACTTGGAAGCGGGGGATGCGTTCGCCGAGCGAAAGAATGCGGCTGCTTTTGACGATCAGGTCCATCCGTTCGACGGATTGGTTGATCTGGTGATCACCGGCTGCTGATGCGAGCGTCGTCGCAGATTGCGCCATCACCGGCTGAGAGACCGCGAACATCGCGACCCCAAAAACGGCCGTGATCACGCAACGGACCGAACGGTCACGACTGGTAAGAAAAGTGCACACTCGCATCTGAGGCATCCTTGCCGGGGCGGGTCGAGTTATTCATTTATTTCGGCGAGAGTTCGTCACATGAACTTTCGCCGATCAGCTCATCGTGGTGAAGCGATGGGCTGGGTGGCAATCCGCTGGGGAGCGAGTCGCCGGGGCATCCGTGGTGATTCTTTTGCTGTTGACCCAAAAGCCTCAAGGGCTCGTTGGGCCAAATTCTCGAGGCGGTGGGTTTGATTCGGATCGGCCCGAATCGCCGCTGTTGTAGAAGGGGCTTTGCGACCCATTCAGATAGCTGTAATCGGTCGGTGCGCTGGGTTCATCCAGTTCGTTCTCGCTGGAGAGGGGATAATCTGCCCCCGGGCGAGTACGCAGGTCCGTGTTGGTTTCTTCAAGGTCTTCACGGCCTGATTCTGCCAAGACCTTTGGCACGCTGGATCCTTCTTCGATCCAATATTCCGTCAGCACGCCACCGGACATCTTCAGCATCTTGAAGCCCCGTTTCTTCTCTTTCTTAGGAGCTTGAATGGATGGCTTGGGCGCCGGTGTCTCCACGCGATTGTTTTCTTCTTCGCGTTGGGCTTGAGCGATTTGGTAGTCCGACAACCAACGCAAGAACTCCTGGCCGGCACCACCATCGGTTTCGCCGTCCTTGGTTTCGTTGATGTCACTTGGGTTCCCCAGCGTCAGACGAATCTTTCCCAGTTCGCTGGCATAGGTCCAAGCCGGAGTGTCTTTTTTATGAATCAGCAGAGAGATCGAACGAGCTGGTTTGGGTTCGACTTCTGGATCGACTTCGCGTTCGGTTCGACCGTCGACTGCGAACACTCGAACGCCAGTCAAAACCGTTTTCGCGGTCGTTTCCGGGATCAGTTCGCTCTTGATGAAGTACGCCATCACGTCGACGCGGTCGCCAGGGCGAACCAAAGTCGCGACGCTACTTTCTGGATCGGCTCGCATCGACACGACGCTGAAACCGACAGGGATGGTTTGTGAGGAGCCGTTGGCATCGGCCATCAGTTTGACCGGCATCACCGGTTCGCCTTCGTAGAAACGTTGACGCGCGAATTTGCCTTCGACGTCTTCGAGCTTGCCACTGGCACCGGTGGGCACACGATCGGCAGGCCATTGTTCCAAACGGATTTTGTCGGCGGTGATTTCCTCGGCAATGTCAATGGTTTTCGAGGTGACGAAAATCTCGACCGTGGCTACCGAACTTTGACCCGTCGATTGAGCTTGCATCCATTGGCTGACACCGATCGCGGCGATCGTGCCGCAAACGCAGGCCAAGATAAGGAAGACTGATTTGTTTCGCATGGCAATCGGGTGGGTAACCAGAGGTGACAGACTGCTTGCGTTGGTTTCGATCGAATTCCGATCGCCCGCAATGGAAGCGTCACTCACGGTATCGGGTGTGAGTCTTCAATAGCTAAACACACTTGGGGCAACCGGGGCTCCTTGTGCAATCGTTACAGATTGCCAAAGGGCGGTTTGACTTCGGTTTTTCCAACGCTTGGAAGGATTGGCCCCTACGCTCGGGGCACAAACGTTGAGGGCCGCATGGTGGATCCATGCGGCCCTCGTGTTTCAAATTGAATCAGACCAACTGGCCGGTAGCGGCAAAGTAGATGATCGTGCCAATGGCCATTGGAATGCCATAAGGGAGCAGATACATCGTTGGTTTACGCTCACGGGCGATGGCTGCGAGCTGCTCTGGTTTCCGAATCGTTCGCCATTCTTCCATGATTTTGAGGAATTGAGCATAGTGTTTCATCCACGCTCCACTCTTCCAGATCATGAACAGGGCCATGATGCCTCCGACCACGGCCGTCGCGGCAAACGCTTTCAGTGTGATCATTGTGCCGCACCAGGCACCGATGCCAGCCAGCAGTTTCACGTCGCCGGCACCCATGCCGCCCACGTTACGAAGTGGTAACAGCAACATCATGCCGACGAAGGTTCCTAGCAAGCTGTAGCCGAGTTCGGGAAAGCCGCCTTGGATGAACCAATGGGCCCAGCCGCAGAGTATGAACGGGAACGTCAACCAGTTCGGGACTTTCAGAATCATTCCGTCGATGACTGCAGCAACGATAAGCACGACCGTCACGAACCAAATGGTCCAGTTTTCGGTGATGCCGTGAAGGAGCGTGTCCATGGTGATTTCCCCGTGTTTCTTCGGCCGTATCGTTCGTGCGACGAATTGGCCGTTGGTGGTTTCAGATTGGATGGTGTGTGGGTGGCGGTGAACGTGAGTGTGAATTCCGGTCGTTTCGGATGGATCAGCGAGGACCGATCATCCAGCTCAACATTGCAAACAGCAACGTCACGCCACAGCAGGCCAATTGCCAAACGTGGGCGGCAGCGTCAGCGGGAATCAATGGGTAGTTCATTCGCTTGGTGCCCGGGGGCAAATTTGAAAGGTTGGAAGTGAGTGGCAGCAATGACTTCCATTGATTTCACAATGTCGGATCCTCTCATCAGGGTCCGCGAGGTCGTTGCAACAGGGCTCCCCCCGAGGGCGATTCCGAATGGCGGCGAGATTGCTCTCGCCGCCGTTCGGGATGTCGCCAGTTGACGGGACAAGCCCGTCAGATCAGCACTCAGTTGGCTGCGATTGCATCGCCAGCTTCGCCGAATTTTGCATTGGCGTTGTTACCGATCGTGGTAACAGCACCGATGCAAACGACGATGATCAGAGCCAACAAGACGGCGTATTCAACAGCCGTTGGTCCGTCTTCTTCTTTCAGGAAAGCAACAACGTTTTCAGCAAACTTCTTCATATCAAACTCCAGACAAAAACGGGGGCCACGATTATGTCTCGTTTACCCGGCGACAATGTGTCAGCCGTTTCAATGTGAAACGACCCAGGTGACAACAGCCTTCGTCAATGGAAATCAAACTGACAAGCCTCGGTTCAAACTCGTTTGAGTTTCATGGTGAAACCCAAGGGGTTCTTTCCACGGCAACCCGGCTTTCCTGAAGCCAAGCCCAACCGCAATCAATGCGATCGGCCGACTCACGGACCCGTGGTTTTGCGTGCCGCCCTCTCGGACGGTTTGCCTTTGTCAGGGAACTTCGGCTGACCCCGTCGAACATCCCAAGGCAACACACCTCCGACTGTTTGACGTGGCAGTGAATTGCAACTCAAGGCAACTCACTTTCTCACTACCGAACACTACGACAGAAAACGGGACTGTCAAAAAAGATCGATTGGCGAGACCTTAAGGGCAGGGCAAGATGCCGGGTCATTCCGGTTGTAGCGATTGGGGGATCGAATGCGATCCTTTGAACTCGTTGTCTCGCTCGGTCAACGAATGCGCGTCGGTCCCCTCTCTCAGCTAGACGGCCCGTTCCAGGCGGATGGGCCTCTGATTCGGGCCAGCGATCAGCGATTGGCGGGCCAACCAGGCAGTTCGAACTTCTTCTGCGTGTTGGCGGTGTGCTCGCTGTAATGCCTTTCCATCTGCTTCAACAAAGCACCGAGGGTCGGCCAGCGACTGCCCGGCACTTTTTCATCCACGGCAAAGCCATCGAGCAAGTACGCGAATCGACGGCTGAAGTCGCTGACACGTTGCATCTGGCGAGCTTCTTCGGCACCCGTCCACTCGGGATGAGCGAATCGATAGTCGGGTGGCATCTGCGCTGGATTCAAGTCCATGACCGGAATCGCTGGTTCAGCAGCGTGGTATATCTGAGAAAAGAACAGCAATTGCCGACCCATCATGTGTTCAACATTCCAGCGTGGCGTGTGCGTTCCGTTGGCGGGTTTGAAATTCATCTGGTCCGCGGTCAGTTCCGAGAAGACGTCTTGGGACGCCGAGCAAGATCTTTCCATAGCCGTGAACATCTTGTTCACAGCGTTTGACATCTGCCAAGGTTCGGGCGAGATGTCCCACCAAACGCTGGGCGATTTCTTCTCGGGACGCGTCACGGTTGATGAAAGAGCCACCGTGTTGTGGGTTTGCGTTCGAATTTCGATTGAATCCATCGTCGTCGGCGATTCTGAAATCCAGTTGCGAACATTTGACGGCAACGACTGACCGTTGTCCGCCGCGAAACGGGATAAGTTCGATCCGATGACCGCGTCGATGCGTTGGAAGGACTGAATCATCTCGGTCGTGCAACCAGGTCCTGGGACCAATAACACAAGACCATCGAGTTCAACGAGCACGCCGTTGTCACTGAGCAACTTCACATCGATGTCATGGGGTGTTTCCGATTTGTCAACGGACTCGGGGGGTGTCGACTGCCAAGTCGGTTCGGACTGATTGGCTGGACGGCGAAGCACAAATTCGCCTGACTCGCCAACGGAAACGGTCGCGTCGGTCGCCGGGATTTCCGCTGTGACGGCTTCAACGCCGGAAACGGATTCAGCGGGACGGGGTGATTCATTTTTGATCTTGAGGCTCAATCCCCAGTGTGACTCGACCGTCACCGTTCCCTCGGGCCACACTCGCACCGCGACAGGGTCACCCTCGGCGGCGTTGGACGATCGTGCGGGAGATGCGCCGGCAAAGATCGCTGACGCAGCACACACAAACAGAATTTTTGCCGCGTTCCTTGGAAAGAAACAGTTTGGATTCATCGCGATGGCCTATCAAGTTGCCACGCGGGGTGAGTTGGCGCGGCGAATCGTGGAACGTTCGAAAGCGGCTATCGTAGCACGATCCCTTGAACGCGTTTCCACTCAGTGATCGCCAGCGAAACGTCGAGTTGTCGAGCAAGCCGATCGCCCCGAAGTTTTTCGACTTCCAAGCGAATCAGGTCATCCGCACCAATGCTTTTTTGATCTAAATCGATGGCGGCCTTGGTTTCGGCCAACCGTTCATCTGCCCACTGCAATTGTTGTTCGATCAACTCAAGCCGCGCGTTCGCGAGACGAAGATCCAGGACGGCCTGCAACGTTTCATTACGAATCACTTCTGACAAGGATTCGCGAAGCATCGCGCACTGTTGACGTCGGCAATTCAAGTCACTCGTGTTGGTGTCGGGCGATAGGCAGGAGAACAGTTTCTTTCCGGTGGCCGATGCGATCGCCAATCCCGCTCCAGGACTGAGCCCCGCGATCAGTTGTCTCGCGGAGGACAGGTTGCAGCTTCGCATGCCAGCACACAATTTCTTGACGGCGTTCAAGTCGTTGCGATTGGCCAGGGCGGTGCCGACGCTGAGACCGGCATCGACCGATCCCGCCGAGCCGATTGATTGGAGTTCGTCCACGGTCACGGCGACGGCCACTTCGGATTCTGGTCGGCCGGTGCGGCGAGCGAGCTCTTGTCTCAGTTTTTGAATGGCGAACGATTGCTGGATTTCCATGTCCTGCCAAACCAGTCTGGCTTGTTGCAATTGCAAGACGTCGCCATCAGGGACTCCCAATCGATCGGCCTCGTTTGCCAGATCGATCAAGCGGTCATGCACGCGAATGCCGTTTTTCGCGATCTGTTTTCCCTGTTGGGCTGCCACCAAGCGATCGTAAGCCTGACCCGCTGCGGCGGCATCATCGGAGCGTCGTCCCAAAGCAATCTCCGCCAGAACGGACCGAATCAAACGCAATTGGCAGACCGCGTCTTCGTCTTCGCAATTCACTCCGCAGGCGACCGACCGCGATTCTTGGTCGATCATGTTGGCTTCAGGCGAATGCTGGTGAGCCCACTGCATGACTTGCTGACGCGTGTAGCTGACGACCGATCCGTTCTGGGCAGCCCCCTTTTCGCCCGGGGTGACCAGCGTTTCGATCGCCAGTTTTTCGGTTGATTGGGGATGGTCGAGCTCAAGCGAGTGCGGTTCGGTCGACGCCAGGGTCATTTCCAAGCTGGAGATCGCATCGCTCGAGGACGCGATATAGGGGGAATCGGCCGAGGAAAATGACTTTGGAAGAATGCTTGGCGTCTGAGCGGACAGGACCGCCATCATCGCCACACCAAAGAACAGCGAGAATATCCAGCGGTGGGCCGGGGACCGAGCGGCTGGAATCGCGGGTTTCACGGCAGAAAGCATCCCTGGAATGAACAGAGGTCCCCTTTCGTCCGTGAAAGAGTGTTGCAAAGTCCTCTGTCAGACAGAATCGGTCAGAGTCCTCCCTGGAATCAGGCGGACGTTTCCCTAAGTGCATTGGCGGGATTGCACCGGTTTGGACGAAAAAAACCGATGGTCCGGTCGAGCCGATCTTTCGCTAGACTGCGTCCTTCGCAAAATTCCCTGTTTTCCCAGCAACATGAATTCATCGACCGAATCGAAGTCCAGCAACGACGGTTCCGTGTCGGAAGCCCAAGCGGCGTTCGATGCGATGACGATTCCCCAACAGCGTGCCGCAGTCTTCCGGTTGGAAGCCGGCCGAGAGACGGTGGAGGCGTTCGCGGTCGCCTTCATCTTGGCGTTGTTGTTCCGTGCGTTTATCGCGGAAGCCTTCGTGATTCCCACTGGATCGATGGCACCCGCTCTGATGGGGGCTCATAAAGACGTCTTTTGCGACCAATGTGGCCAGCAGTTCCCAATTGGGGCGAGTTTGGAAAACCGCACGCCGGCACTGCAAAAGGTGGTTGTTGGCGGAATTTGCCCGAATTGCCGGCACGTGAACTCGTTGGATCTGGCGAACGATTCGAACCAGCAAACCTTCAGCGGCGACCGGATTCTCGTGAGTAAATTCGCGTACACGCTGAAGGAGCCCAAACGATGGGATGTGATTGTCTTCAAGGTGCCGGTGAACCCGAAACAAAACTACATCAAACGCTTGGTCGGTTTGCCGGAGGAGACCGTCTCGATTCAGTATGGCGACGTTTACGCAAAAGCGAACTCGGATTCTGACTCCACTGGTCTGGGCCAGATCCAACGCAAACCACCCGAAAAACTTCTGGCGATGAGCCATCTTGTCTATGACAGTGACCATCAACCCAAAGCTCTTCTGGAAGCCGGCTACCCATCTCGATTGCAGCCCTGGTCGCCCGGGGCGGAAACCATTCCGAACGATTCGTGGCAGGTCACCGAGAATGCTGACGGGATGACCGCGACAGTTCAGGCGGAAGACAGCGAAACGAAATGGCTCCGCTACTACCATCATTTTCCAAACGAGCAACAGTGGCGAGCCGCCATCAATGGCGAGTCCTTGGCGGACGTCGATCCGCAAAGCGGGCGACTGATCACCGATTTCTACGCCTACGATTCGTATTTGAATGTTGAGTCCGAGCGAGTTTACGATGTGAAGCCATCCCCGGTGGGCGTCTCTCGACTCAAACGGATGATGGGGCAAACCCGCACGTCAGGTGTTTTTCGCAACAGCTATGACTCCGGCGGTGACCTGGCTCAGTTTCGCGGAACGGTCAACTACGGTGGTTCCTACCATGGTTCGGGCGGCGTGCACTGGGTCGGCGACCTGATTGTTTCTCAAGCCGTCGAAACGTCTGCCGATGCAGAGCAACTCAGTTTCGTGATTGTGGAAGCAGGAGTGCGTCATGTTTGCGAGATCGATCTGAAGACCGGTCAAGCCACACTCACTCTGGACGATGGTCAGGCACGTTCGTTCGATGGGGACGGCAATCTGCATCCGATTGCGGAGACCTCCGTTCGTGCTGGCCAACAACATGAAATTCGTTTCAGCAACGCTGATGACGAGCTCACGTTGTGGATCGATGGCGAAGTCGTGGCTTTCCAGTCTCCGACCACATTCGATTTCGATTCGATTGTCCCTCGAGAAGAAAACCAGCCCCGGTTCGAAGGGCCAGGCAATCCCTTGGACGCGGCTCCCGTCGCGATTGGCGTGACGGGCGGTTCGGCGACGTTGAGCCACTGGGGGATCCGCCGCGACAAGTACTACATCGCCGTCAACAACAGCGACGACGGCATGCTCGATTACGACATGGGGGCGCTGCGTCGTTTTGTTGGTGCCGGTGCTCGGCCCGATGAAATTGTGCGTGACATTCAGCTATTGATGGGCGAACCGTCGATCTGGGCGGACTTCCCCGGATGGCAAGGTCGTCGGACGGTTTCGTTCCGAATGGATGAAGACCAGTTCTTCCCGATGGGCGACAACAGTCCGGAGAGTTTGGACGCCCGTTGCTGGGCTGGCAAAAAAACACGTCTTGGGAACTATGCCAGCCCCGACAAGGACGCCTACAAATTCGCGGACGTTTCTTATGTCCCGCGTGACCTGTTGGTTGGCAAAGCCTTGCTGGTGTTTTGGCCGCACCCGTGGAAGTCGCCGTTGCCGTTTTGGCCCAACGTGGACCGGATGCAACGAATCAAGTGATTCATAGAAAGGAATCGAATCATGAGTGACGAATTTACCCCGACATCCTTTCCCACCGAATCACCGTTGGGAATCGATCCCGCACGACATACGAGTGAACCCGTTCTCGAAGCGGTTGGTCTGCAAAAAACGTACGGTCGACGGCGCGTTGTGGATGGAGTGAACCTGCACGTTGGTGAAGCCGAGATTGTGGGATTGCTGGGGCCCAATGGTGCCGGTAAATCAACCAGTTTCCGAATGATCTGCGGGCTTGTTCAACCCGACCAGGGAAGCGTCTACTTGGGCGGACAAGACGTGACCGACTGGCCGATGTTCCGGCGTGCTCGAGACGGGCAAATGGGTTACTTGCCTCAGGAGCCCAGTGTTTTCAAAAAGCTGACGGTGGAGCAAAACATTTCAGCGCTGTTTGAATTGTTAGGCGTCGATCGCAAGCAACGCAAGCAGCGAACGAATGAGCTGCTCGAAGAGTTCAATATCACGCACATTCGAAAGAGTCGAGCGGCGGGACTTTCTGGCGGTGAGCGCCGCCGGCTCGAAATTGCTCGTTGCCTCGTGTCCAATCCAAGGATCGTGATGCTCGATGAGCCCTTTGCTGGGATTGACCCGGTCACGGTTCAGTCCATCCAGGGCGTCATTCAACAGCTTCGCGATTCTGGAATCAGTGTGTTGATCACCGACCACGCTGCTCGCGAGATTTTGACCACGGTCGATCGTTGTTATGTGATCTACCAAGGCCAGGTCTTGATCGACGGCACGCCTGACGAAGTCAAACGTCATCCGAAGGTTCGCGAAGAATACTTGGGTGACCTTGATGCGGCTGCTGGTTCAGCGCCGGGGGCTCCCGCCGAGAACCAGTTGCGTATTGACCCCGCCCATTCTCTGCCAACTCCCCCTGCTCCGTCCTCTGTTCAGTCTGCCGCCGCACCAGCACGCCGCCAGGTTCCTCGGCGTCGCGTGACGGACGTCTGACAACTACTTGAATAGCACCATGTCTCCTATGATTGCCGCCGACAAGATCCAGGCGGCTCGCCAGCGGATCGCAAGCGTTGTCCGCCATACGCCTTTGATGCGAAACGCTCGTCTGTCGGCTTTGTATGGCGCCGAGATTCTGCTCAAACGCGAAGACTTGCAAGAAGTCCGCAGCTACAAGATTCGTGGTGCGTACAATCGGATGTCGCAACTCAGCGACGCGCAGCGTGCCGCCGGAGTGGTTTGTGCCAGTGCTGGTAACCACGCGCAAGGATTCGCGTACGCTTGCCATGCGATGGAAATCCAGGGGCGGGTCTTCATGCCCGCGGTCACGCCGAAACAAAAGGTCGAGAAGGTCAAACTGTTCGGGCAAGAACATGTGGAAATCATTCTCACCGGGGACACGTTCGATGATGCGGCGGCGGAAGCCCACCGCGCTGCCGAAGAAGGCCTGACCTACATTCCTCCCTTTGATGATCCCGCCATCATCGAAGGCCAAGGCACCGTCGGCGCCGAAATCTTGGAAGACCACCCCAAACCAATCGACATGGTGCTGGTCGCGGTTGGAGGCGGTGGATTGATCTCTGGCTTGGGAAGCATCTTCAAACAGCTTTCGCCCGAAACCAAAATCATTGGAATTGAACCGACGGGCGCGCCGGCGATGCATGACAGCCTTCGTGAAGGCAAGGTCGTGACGCTGGACAAGATCGACAACTTCGTCGATGGAGCCGCGGTGAGACGTGTTGGCGATTTGAATTTCAAGATCGCTCAGCAGGTGATTGACGAGATGATCCTTGTGCCCGAGGGCAAAGTCTGCAGCGTGATGTTGCAACTCTACAACGACGAAGGTCTGGTCGTGGAGCCTGCGGGGGCGCTCGCCATCGCGGCTCTGGAGCAATTGACAGGCGAAATTCGTGGCAAGACCGTCGTATGTGTCGTCGGCGGCAGCAACAACGATATCACTCGCACCGAAGAAATTCGCGATCGAGCGATGTTGTATGAAGGGTTGCAGCACTACTTCATCATCAAGTTCCCGCAGCGAGCGGGGGCCTTGCGAGAGTTCCTCAACAACGTGCTTGGCCCAACCGACGACATCACGCACTTCGAGTACACGCGAAAACACAATCGCGAAACGGGACCGGCGCTCGTCGGTTTGCAAGTTGCCAAAAGAGACGACTACCAAGGCTTGCTGGACCGCATGACGGCCAGCAACATCGAATACCAAGTCGTTAACGAACAACGTATGTTATTCGAACTGCTGGTATAAACCGTTGGGTTTTACTCGATGATGGATTTGAGCAAGGCTTGCAGCTCTTTTCGTTTTTCAGCTTCTTGTTCGTAAAGGTTGTTGGATTCCATTGGGTCTTGCTTCAAGTTGTAAAGCTGCCCCGGGTAGTCGGTTTCAGCATCTTTTTTCGCGTAGGGTTGAAGCACTTGGTCGTTGTAGTTGTTGCCGCCTGAGCCTGCGTGGTCGAGGTACTTCCAGTCGCCAACCCGAAGTTGGAATTCTCCGCGAAAACTTTGGGTGATCATGTGAGGGCGAATGGACTCGCCTGCGGGAACTTGTTCTAAAAGTTCCGGAAGCATGTCGAAACTGTCCAGGGCAACGTCGTCGGGCAAGTCCACGTTGGCGACGGCGGCGAGCGTTTTGAAAATGTCGGTCGTGTTGATCAGTTGGTCCGATACGCGACCAGGCGAAATGTGGCCCGGCCACTTCATCATCATGGGGACACGGTGACCGCCTTCCCATGCATCGCGTTTCATCCCACGCCATCCACCGGCCGCGTCATGTTGGTGATCTTCACGCATCCAAACCGTGTGCATGGTTTCGGGGCCGTTGTCGGAGTTGAAGATGACCAACGTGTTGTCATCCACTCCCAGTTCATTCAGGTGATCGAGCAAGTCACCAGTGAGTGAGTCGAGTTCGCAAACGAAGTCACCGCGAGCGCCAGCTTGAGTTGATCCCGAGTATTGGTCGGCGGGGAGCACGGGGGCATGCGCGATCTGGGTGGAGACCACTGCGAAGAAGGGTTGGTCCGGAGCCTCCTTGACGTGGCGATCTAGGAATTCGCGGGTCTTGTCAAAAAACAGAATATCGGCGTCGACAAATTGGTAGCCGGGAGCTTTCCAGCCTTCGTCGTTGTCCCATCGCCACTTGCCGCCTGGATTGGGAAGCGTGTCGCGTTTATGGCGTTGGTTGGCTGGCACTGGAACCATCCCATTTTCGATGTACAAGTACAAGGGATCTGTGGTGGGGCAGTTGGGTGTCACAAACGATTCGTCAAAGCCTTGATTGTTGGGCCCATCGATCAATGGCGTGCTGAGTTCGTAGTCGATTTCGGTGACGTCCTTGAAACCACCTCGCAGTTGTTTGCCGTCGCTATCGACCCAAGTCAAACCGAGGTGCCATTTGCCAAAGATGGCTGTTTTGTAACCGGCCTGCTGAAGCATCTCAGCAATCGTCAAGTCATCTGGTCGCAGGTAGCTGGGGCCGCTGGCGCCTTCGAATGCAGTCGTTCGGCGTCCCGTGCGGAAGACGCACTGGCCGCTCATCAGTCCGTAGCGTGACGGGGAACAAATGGTCGAAGGGCTATGAGCATCAGTGAAGCGAATGCCATCGGCCGCTAGTTGATCCAGATGAGGAGTTTTGTAGGCGCAGTTTTCGTTGTAGGTCGACAGATCGCCGTAGCCGAGGTCATCGGCGTAGATGATCAGGATGTTGGGCAGTTGGTCGGCGGCGATGGCTTGCCCTGCGAGCACGGAAGTCAGGGCAACCACCGATGCAAACAGGACGGTGATGCGGGCATGCATGACGGCGGGGAAGCTCTGGCGACGTGTTGAGAGCATGATTCAGAATCTCGAGTGGCTTGTCGTGGCGGTTGGTTGGATCGGCAGAGCTTTTGCCGGTTGGCTGCGTTCTTTGGTCAATGTTCTTTGTTCAATGTTCTTTGTTCAATCCTAGCGAGCACTGGTGCATCCTCGAAGCAGTGGCTGGTCGGGGGACGCAAAAAAACGGCAGCCGAAGGCCGCCGTGTCACAAATCGTTTTTGAAAACAGGCGGGTTCCGCCATGAGTGGTTTTCAGCGCCGCGAGGGCTGGCCTGCTGAATCATTCGCTGGACGCATCGCTGACCATTTGACGCAATTTTACCGCCTCGGTGATTGCTTTCCCTTTCGCGGCATCTTCCTCGCGAAAACTGGCAAAAAGGATGTGCCGGTCTTTGGTTCGGCTGTAGTCGTAGATGATGTGGATGACACCGTCCGCGTCTTGCTGGCCGTCGGGGTAAGAGACGCCTGCTCGCTCATCCAACAACAGGCCTCCGTCCCAAGTTAAGCCGTCATCGGTGGAAATGAACGCCGTCAGGTGCGAACGGCCTGTTCTCTTGCCGATGGAGCCATGCTTCACCAACAGCAGGTTGCCGGATGCGAGTCGTCGGATGAAAAAGCGTGCACTGGGGTGAGCGATCTTCGACGGCGCTAGTTCCGGCCAAGTCTTGCCTCGATCGGTGGAGACGCTCTCACCGATGCCGTATTTCGTCCGAGCGAGCAGCCAGATCGATCCGTCATTTCGCTCCACAAGCATGTGTTCATCGAAAGAGCGAGCGTCTGTGGGGACATTGCAACCGCCGCGTCGCGTCCAGGTTTTGCCTTGGTCATCGGAGACGATCATGCGTGCGCTCTCATTGGTCTCACGCCATGTCGAAGCGGGCAAAGCCCATTCGCCGGTGGAGAGGACCAGCGGTTTGCACATCATGACCCCATCGGTGATTCGCTCTGGTTTTCCATGCACCGGTTGTTCCGCATTGGGGTCTTCGATTTCCAGGAACCAAACGCCGGCGATGGTTCCAAGGTGCCCCACTGTTTGAGCCCAAGCGAGTCGCAGTTTTCCGTCGGGGGCGATCCAGAGTTCTGGATCGTAGGCGCGAACCGGACCGTCGGCATCTGGATCGACGACCAGCACTTCTTTCCATGTTTGTCCACCATCGCCGCTGGTGCTGAGGACGACGTAATTGTTTTCGTCTTCACTCGGTGTCTTTCCCGCATACCAGGTCGCCCAAAGTCGACCGCCATCGGAAACGGCCAGGCTGGGGATGCCTGCAAAGGCCCGGTTGGTCACCGATTGCAGGGCCTGGGGCGGACCAATGTATTGCGGCGGATCCAGAAACGCGGCGTCTTGTGCGGGAAGGATTCCAACCGCTGAAAGAATGAAGCAGACTGCAAGGGGGATGGTTCGATACATGAGGTGGGGCATCGGTGGGGAGGGATGCGTGGGGAGGG
>NZ_JBICHO010000520.1:0-10520 GCF_043100905.1 Rhodopirellula sp. JB055
ATGTCGCCGCCATCTATCGCGATCGCGAACGACACCGACGCCGCGACATATTGATTTGGGTATCGCCAATGATCGTCTGCACGCTGGGGATGACGATTGGGTGGGTAATGGTCGCGCTCTTCATGCCACTCGTCCAGCTCATCAGTGGGTTGTCATGAACACTTCATTCACACCAACGCACGACAACACTCCCGATGGCTTGCTGGCTCTTTCGTCAATCCCGCAGCGAGCCCTTGTGCGAACGTTGCTGGTCGCTCACCAAGAACGCACGAATCCCGCGAAGTGGGTGCATCTTCTCGCGGCCGAATTTGGCGGCCCCGTTGGAATGCGAATGAACCATCTCGCGATGCTCCTGAAAGCGGGCACACCTGTCGCGGATGCTCTGGAACAAACACCGGGCATCCTGGCTCACTCCGGCTTGATGGCCATTCGTTTGGCAAGCGAAACAGGAACCCTGAGTGAAACCTACGAAGCATTGATCTCCGACCAAGGATTGGAATCGGAATCCACCGATTCCAGTTGGCAGAATCCGCGATCCGAGTTCACTCGCGTGCTGCTCGGATTCATTGTCGCTTGGTTCATCCTTTCATTCCTGATGATTTTCATCATGCCGACTTTTGAAAAGATGTTCGAAGAGTTTGGATTGGAACTCCCTGCGATCACTCGTTTGCTGATCTCGGTCAGCCACCGTGGTGGCGAGTTCTTCTTTTTTGGGGTCGCGATTTTCGCAATGATGTTCCTGGGACGCTTGTTCTTCTTTGGAGAGAAACGCCCGCAACGATTCAATCCGTTTCGATGGCACGAACGCTTCGTTCCCCCGGCGGTCAATTTGCTTTCATTGCTCGCCATCGTGGTCGGTTCCGGCCGGCCGATTGCCTCGGGACTGGAAACCCTTTCGAAGTGTCATCACGTTCCCCAAACACGACGTCGACTCGCCGCATCATGCGAACGAATCGAACGAGGCGAAGACCCCTGGGCGACGCTGGCCAGCGAAAAGATTCTGACCACCAAAGAATCCCGAGCGTTGTCGGTGGCCGCGTCGAGCGATGTCCAAGCCTGGCTGCTGCAATGGCTCGCAGAATCTCGCTTTGACCGGCGTTCGATGCGCCGCCACCTGGTGACGCAAGCGATCGCGCTGGTCAGTCTGTTTCTGCTGGCCGCTGTCGTGGCTTGGGTTTGCATCGCGATCTTCCTTGTTCTCACCAGCCTGATTGGAGCCCTCGCGTGATCCCCCATCGCTCCACAAGCCGAACTTCGCCATCGCGAAACGCATTCACGATGATCGAATTGGTGGTCGCCGCCTCGATCATGATCGCGCTGATGTCAGTCGTGACCTCGTTGACGTTTCGAATCCACGGGGTTTGGAAAGACACCAACCAACAACGCATTGCGACCTGGGCGGTGTCCAGCGAACTCGAACGGATCACGTCTCTTCCGACGGCTGAAATTGCAACCGCTCTGCAGGAACTTGAGGCATCCGAGGAACTCCAGAATTCATTGACTGAACCCGAGTGGTCAGGCGACTTCATCGACGATGAACTCGGCCCACGGGTCGCTCTGCGATTGGATTGGAAACGCCGCCATCCGGGCACACCTCTCGAGTTGGTTGGCTGGGTTCTGGACACAATCGCCAAAGAGGAGACGTCGCAATGAACCGCTCTCTTCAACGACACGCTCATTCCTTGGTGGAACTGATGATCGTGCTCTCGGTGCTTTCATCCCTGATCACTGTTTCCATCGGCTGGATTCACCAATCCATGAAACTCTCCAAACAAATGAACTCCCGGCAAGCTCACCAAACCAACCTGACACGTTTAACACGGATGATTCGGGACGATGCCCGCGCCGCCAACGCCGCTTCGGTTGACGGCCAAACGTTGACGCTGCCCTCGTTGCAAGTCGTGTATCAAGTCGAAGGCCCAGTGATTCAGCGGACCGAACAAATCGACGCGAACACCACGCGAACGGATGTCTTTGAATTGCAACCGGGTTCACGTGTCATTTGGAACGACACCGAACTCCCCAAAGCCATCACGTTGCAGATCAAACGTTCCAGCGGAACTTCCATCCCAAGTCGACTGCCACTAACGAACGATTCCAATTCACCCAACTCGGACACGACCGATCGCAACGATTTGCATCTGCGAATGGAACTGAATCGGTACGCACGATTCGGAGTGAAGCCATGAAACAAGCATCCTCCCTTCACCCGCTCTTCGGAAACGCCAAGCAAACCACTCCCACCCTCCCGCCTCCCACCGGGAGGTTTGAGCGAAGCTCCCGTCCTCTTCACCCTCCCTCTGGGAGGGTCGAGCGAAGCGAGGGGAGGGCCGAGCAGAATCTCAGCACAAAATCTCCCAGGCCACCACGCAAAGGCACAGCCCTGATCTACGTGCTCGTGTGCCTGGGGATTTCGATTTCATTGGTGATGACCTCGCTGAAAAGCAGCCTGACGCATCGCCGACAAACCAACCAACTGCTTCGAGTGGAACAAACCGATTGGCTGCTCGAGGCCGGATTGGTCCGAGCTCACCGACAACTTCGCGAAGACAACGCTTACACCGGAGAAACCTGGTCCGTCAGCGACGCGATTCGCGGTGATGAACCGGCCGAAATTGAAATCGAAGTGACGCGAGACGATGCCTCCGAGGATTCCCTGACCATTCACGTGATCGCTCGGTTGGGCCAACAAGATCCCGAGAACCCGCGTCGCATCCAGCGGTCCAACAACTGGCAAATCGCTTCCGAGCTTTAGCCACCCACGACACTCACCTAATCCCAATCCATTGCTCCACCGACCTTTTCAACCGGCCCCACCCCGAACCCAGGAATCTACCATGGCAACGAATTTCCCTTCCTCGTCACGGCGTGCATTCACGCTGGTCGAACTCTTGGTGGTGATCGCCATCATCGGCGTCTTGGTCGGTTTGCTGTTGCCGGCGGTCCAAGCCGCTCGGGAAGCGGCACGACGGATGAGCTGTTCCAACAACATCGCTCAGCTCACCTTGGCGACTCACAACTACGAATTCGCGATGGAGCACTTGCCACCAGGAACCACCAACCCGACCGGTCCCATCGTCAACACGCCCAATGGCGAGCACATCAGCTTCCTGGTTCGCTTGTTGCCTTACATCGAACAGCAAGGTACCGCCGACGACTTTGATTTGACCGCTAGCGTCTATGCTCCGGTCAATGCAAAAGTTCGCGCGTATCAAATTTCCGCCTTCTTGTGCCCATCGTTTCCATTTGGCACCAACGATGAAAAGACGGCTGGCCTGTCCAACTACGCCGGCTGTCATCACGACGTGGAAGCTCCGATCGACGAAGACAACAACGGACTGCTGTTTCTCAACAGCGAGGTTCGCTACAGCGACATCTATGACGGCAGCAGCCACACAATCCTGATCGGCGAAATGATTCCGACCGGGAGATCACTTGGGTGGGCGTCAGGAACACGAAGCACACTACGAAACACCGGCACCATGATTGGCGGCGGGATTCGAATGATGCAGATGAACAACACGGCCATCGACGAGAATCCGCCCGAGTTCGTCGGCGGCTTCGCCAGTGAACATCCCGGCGGCGGCAACTTCGGCTTCGCAGACGGCTCGGTCCGATTTCTTTCACAAAATACTGACCCACAAATCTTCACCTACCTCGGCCACCGAGCCGACGGAGAATTTGTCGACGAAGAGATGTGATTGACTGTCGTCCATCGGCTCCGCCCGATGGAGTCATATGCTTCGCACCAACAGTCGCCCATTGGCTCCGTCCAATGGAGTCACCCCGAACATACAACGACAGCATGTTAGGCGAACCGTTCGACCCATCCGCCGAGTTCTCTATCCAGGAACGCTGCAAACCGCACTGGTCGCAAGCGGGAGCAATCGTGTTCATCACCTTTCGACTGGCCGATTCCATCCCCGCGGTCGTAATCGATCAATGGGATCGTGAACGGGTCGACTGGCTGCATCGAGCAGGCCCCCCCGAGGCCACGACGCTGAACTGGAAATCGATTGCCCACTCCCTGGAACAAAAACTCAAAGACACGTTCCAGAGACAATTCAGGCAGACGCACGAACGTTTTCTTGATGATTGTCACGGTGCGTGTGTCTTGAAACGTCCTGAGATCGCTCGCATTGTCGCCGATGCATTGCACCATTTCGACGGAATTCGCTATCGACTCGGTGATTTCGTCGTCATGCCCAATCACGTGCATCTACTGGCGTCGTTCGCTGATCCTGACTCAATGTCGAAACAGTGCTTCTCGTGGCTTCATTTCACCGCCAAGAAAATCAACGCTGCGTTGGAACGGCGCGGAAAGCTCTGGCAATCCGATGCCTTCGATCATCTTGTTCGATCAGGTGAGCAATACGAATATCTGCGTCGGTACATCGAAGAAAACCCGGAGAAGGCAAACCTTTGCGAGGGCCAGTTTCTTCATTGGGTCAGCCCCAATGGCTGACACTCCGGTTTAGGTTGAGGGTCGCCGGATCTAGACCCTTTCTCCATCGAGCGGAGTCGATGGGCGACAATCACACCCCCTGATTCCCCCCAAAAAAGTACGACTTGCCAAAATCGCACCTGGCTAGTCATACTCTGGGGCTCGAAAATTTCATTTCCCTGACAAACCACGCCGGCACGTCTGATGTCCAAGAGCAAGAAAAAAGCAGAAACCATTTTCCTGGTCTGCGAAGAAACCGGACAGTACAACTACACCCTCCGCAAAAAGCCTGGTGGGGAAAAGCTTCGTTTGAAGAAGTACAACCCCAACCTGCGCAAGCACACCTGGCACGCTGAAAAGAAAAAGTAAGCTTCTCAGCGCCGACTCTATTCAAGGACGACGGTCGATTTGAGTACCGATTCCAGCTCGATTTCCGATTCCAACCAGCTTGTTGATTCCGGGACGAAGCGGGAATGGCGGATCACTCCACACGACGCCCCGTTGGTCGAACAATTGATTCGCACCACGGGGTTGCCTCCGGTCGTCGCTCAGTTGTTGGTCAGTCGGGGCGTTTATTCGCAAGAAGACGCCGCAACGTTCCTGGACACCAAACTGACCAGCCTGCGTGACCCGCAGTTGCTGCCCGGCGTACCTGCCGCGACCGAAAAAATCTTAGCGGCCGCTGAAGCCAAGACGCCGATCGTCATTTATGGCGATTACGACGCCGACGGCATGACTGGGTCCGCCATCCTGGTCAATTGCCTGCGTTTGATCGGGGCCGAGGTCAGCTACCACGTGCCCAACCGGCTCGAGGAAGGTTACGGCCTGAACGAGGACTCGATCCGCAAACTGGTCGCTCGCGGCAAGCAGATGATCATCTCGGTCGATTGCGGCATCGCCAGCCTGCAGTGCGCCAAACTCTGTCGCGAACTTGGCGTGACGCTGATCGTCACCGATCACCACCAAATTGGCGACGAACTGCCCGACGCCGACATCATCGTCCACCCACGACTGCCCGGAACGGCTTACCCATTTGGCGAACTCTGCGGCGCCGGTGTGGCCTTCAAACTCGCCTGGTCGCTTTGCCAAGCCAAATGCGGGCAGAAAAAAGTCACACCGCCGATGAAGCGATTCCTGATGCAGTCGCTCTCGCTAGCCGCCATCGGAACGATTGCTGACGTGGTCCCGCTGCTGGATGAAAACCGCGTGCTGGTCAATCACGGCCTGCGAGTCATGCAGACTGAACCGCTGCCGGGTTTGTGGGAACTGATGAAACTGACCAAACTCGACCAAGCCAGCGAACTAACCACCGAAAACATTTCCTTCGGGCTGGCTCCTCGGCTGAACGCCGCCGGACGCCTTGGCCAAGCCCAACTGGGCATCGAACTGCTGACCATCGAAGCCGGCGACCGCGCCGTGGCGCTTGCCCAGTACATCGACCAGCTCAACGGAACCCGCGACACGCTGCAGCGAAGCGTTCAACTAGCCGCCCAAAAGCAAGCCAAATCAAACTTCGATCCTGAAAACGATCCTGCATTGGTCTTGGCCGGAGTCGGCTGGCACACCGGAGTCATCGGTGTTGTCGCCGGGCGATTGGCCGAGAAATACGCCAAACCCGTGATCATTCTCTCGCTCGACACCGCGGGCAAAGTCGACGCGACCGGGTCGGGACGCGTCGGCGGCACAGGCATCAACCTCTACGAAGCCCTGCGAGAGTGCGAGGACCGTCTGGTTCGCTACGGCGGTCACCCAGCAGCGGGAGGACTGACCATTCGAGAATCCGACATCGAAGCCTTTCGAGGTGACTTCTGCGAAGCCGTCTCGAAACAATGGTCCGAGCAAGAATTGGCGCCGGCGATCCAAATCGATGCGGAGGCTCCGCTCGGTCAACTGAACCTGCAAACGATGAAGCAGATCGAAACGATGGCTCCCTTTGGCGCCGGCAACCCGCGTCCGGTGTTGATGGGCCGCGACATTCAGCTCAACGAACCGGCCAAAAAGATGGGCAAGGGTGAGAACCACCTGTCCGTGCGTCTGAAACAAGGCGAACGCGTGATTCGGGGCGTCGCCTTCGGTGCGGCGGATTGGTGCGAACCGCTGAACCAGCACAACGGCCCGATCGAGATCGCCTACCGGCCCGTCATCAACGAATTCAATGGTTACCGCAGTGTCGAAGTTCACTTGGTGGACTGGCGAATACAAACCTGAGACGGGCAAGAATCTGCTACTCTCCTCCCTAAGAGGTCGTGCAGTTTTACAAGCTCAGTGATCGCAAGGTTGAATCTCAGTGCTCGCAAGGCTGAATTCACCCTCCTGAACGCAGTTGGGGAGGGTCGGAATGCGAGCGTCCAGCGAGAATCCCGGGGAGGGCTGTCCGCCCCGTTTCCCATGCTCGGCCCTCACCCTCGCGTACGCCCGAATGGCGTCGCACCTCTCCTGAAACTTCGTTTCGGGAGAGGTACACCATGTGGAAATCGGCCGAAAAGCGGAATCAAAAAAGCTGCAGCCCTCCATAGACCCTGCGTCGTTCGATGGGCAAAACTTCCCTGTTTCGCGTGCTGTTCTCTGCGTCGCGTTGCGAGTAAAGTACCGCCACTATGAATACACTTTTTGAATTGAACGATGATGTCGCGGTCGTAATCGGCGGCACAGGCGAGCTCGGCGGCCACATGGCCCAGGCACTCGGATCGGCCGGAGCTCGCACGGCAGTTTTGGGACGCAACGCGGAACGTGGCGAAGCGAAAGTCAAAGCGATCACCTCGGGCGGCGGCGAAGCCAAATTCTTTGCCGTCGACGGGATGCAAGCGGACTCCTTGGCCGAAGCTCGCGACGCGATCACGGCTTGGGCCGGAACGCCAACGATCCTGGTCAACGCCGCGGGCGGCAACCATCCCGACGCGACGATTCCACCTGGCGGCGATGTCTGCGGATTGCCTCGCGAAGCTTGGCAGCACGTGTTCGACCTGAACTTGGTCGGCGGCGCCTTGTTGCCCAGCCAAGTGTTCGCGCCCGCGATGATCGAAGCCGGCGTCGGCAGCATCATCAACATCGCGTCGATGTCAGGCATCATCCCGCTGTCTCGCGTCGTGGCTTACTCGGCCGCGAAAGCCGCGGTGATCAACCTGACCCTCTGGCTGGCTCGCGAATGGGCGACCACCGGCGTGCGAGTCAACGCGATCAGCCCCGGTTTCTTCCCCGCCGAACAAAACCGCAAACTGCTCTACAACGACGACGGCTCGTACACTGAACGTGGCGGCCAAATCATTGGGCACACCCCGATGGCTCGCTTCGGAAAACCCGAAGGACTCGCCGGGGCCGCGATCTGGTTGGCCTCGCGAAAAGCATCTTCGTTTGTCACCGGTCAAAACATCGCGGTCGACGGCGGATTCGCATCCGTCACGATCTAGCCCTGCTTCCAAGGCACTTCTCGAGTTGTCCGTAGCCGGATTCGCCAGAATTCGGACTCGCAAATCCTAGAACGATTTCATCGCGACAGCCCGCTCACAACGGCTCATCCCTTCATCCCAACTCTCCCCATCCACACTGTCCCATGATTGAACTACGCAGCGACGCCAAATACGCCATGGTCATTCCCACCAGCATGGGAATTCGCCTCACGCCAGTGGACCACCAACCGTTCCACTGCAGCGACACGTTCAAGATGCAAGCCACCAGCGCTGAATCAAACGTCGGCAGCATCTCGTCGTTCTTGGGATTGCCCGTCAAAATCTTGACCGCCTTTGTCAAAGACAGTCCCGTCGCTCGGTTCATCAAAGATGACTTGGCCGGCCGTCACATGGACTACGAAGGTCCTGAATTCGTTCAAGACAACCCTTGGGGCGTGCGTCACCAAATCAACATGGCCGACAGCGGCTGGGGTTCGCGTGGACCTCGCGTGCAAAACGACCGCGCCGGTGAAGTCGGCCGCAAGCTGAACGTCAAAGACTTCGACCTCGATCGCATCTTCGGAACCGAAGGCGCCAAGATCGTTCACCTGTCCGGCTTGATCGCTGCTCTCTCGGAAGAGACCAGCGAATTCTGCTTGGAGATCGCTCGTGCGGCCAAGAAACACGGCTCGCGAATTTCGTTCGACCTCAACCACCGGGCTTCGTTCTGGAAAGGTCGCGAAGAAAAACTGGCGGCTCAGTTCAAAGAGATCGCCAGCCTGTCCGACATCCTGATCGGCAACGAAGAAGACTTCCAACTGTGCCTCGGGGTCGAAGGCCCCGAAGCCGGAGGCAGTGACATTTCCGCGAAGATCGATGGCTTCAAGGAAATGATCAATCGCGTCAAAAAGGAATACGCCGATACCACCCTGTTCGCGACCACCCTGCGTGAAGTCGAGAGCGCCAACCTGCATCACTGGGGCGCGATCGTTTCGCACGGCACCGAGTTCGCTGTCATCGAGCCTCGCGAAATCGGCGTGATCGATCGCATCGGCGGCGGTGACGGATTCGTCGGTGGCTTGCTCTACGGCGTGCTGCAAGGCTGGGACGCAGAGAAAAGCTCCCAATTCGGTTGGGCCACCGGTGCTTTGACCGCAACGCTCTACACCGACTTCGGCCAACCTGCCGACGAAGACCAAGTCTGGAGCATCTGGAAGGGCAACGCCCGCGTCCAACGCTAAGCTTTGCAGGGTGCATCGACAACCTCTTCCTCAGAGGTTCTGAAGTAGCAGTGCTCGTGACATCTCAACACCCCCGCCCGTTGAAGAGGGCGTGCCGTTTTTAGATGCTGTGTTGCCAAGCGTTTCTCATCACCCTCCCCCTGGGAGGCCTGACGAACCGGTGGTAAGTGGTCCAATCCAGGTGGTCGCCTTTTGCTTCGGGTTTCATAGGGGGCTCGCGTTCTCGAGTGAGGCCACGAAGCGGTCACAGACGGTAGCCGGTGATCGAGCAAAGCGAAAACCACCGGACAGCGACATCACAACCCGAAGCGTGAGCGAGCGACTCCCCCAAGTCCCACGATGGCCCCATCTGGGGCGAAACCCAGACGCCAGCCACCATGATCTTTCGAACGTCCCAAGGAAGGGTGACACAGAAAGGCACAACCTCGAGGGTCCAGCGTGGGGAGGGCCCAACGCGTCACTCGCCCCCACTCAAAACCGTAGGCCAGCCGTTCACTCTTTCTCGGCAGTGGCCTCTTCAAAGGTTGTGTACTTCCACACGATCTTGGTAGGTGGATTTAATTCCATCGTGCCGATCCCCTTCGTTGCGAACTCGCCGTCGACCGTGTAAGTCCATCCTCGCGTTGCGTTCGTGGCAATTCCCTCGACAGAATTGACGAACGCGGTCGTGCCTTCGCCACCGATTTCCATCTTGGGAGAACTCAGATTGCGCATGAGAGTCTCCAACGTCGATCCTGCTGCGACATTGTCCACGACATAAGACTTGGTTGTCTCCTCATCGATCACGAACTCGAACGTGACCTCCCCCGTCGGCGCGTAGTCTTCAATCACCGGTGGCTCCACGGACGCGGTGGATCCACCGCACCCACAGAGGCTCAGCAACACGGTTCCCAAAAGAACGCAAAACAGCGGACGAAAACGGCTACCACTCGCCCGCGTGAAAAAGTGTCTCGCTGCCTGCGATGACTCCTCGGTCGTTTTTGTAAACACAATGCTTGCCTGTGAAACTTGGTAGCGAGCGAACCTCGCGGAATGGTTTCCCACAACTTACCGCGAAAACACGCGCCGAGTCAGGGGAATCCGCAAGTCACCACAAGCCCATCCGGCCCCCGTAGCCGACTGAGGCCCCTCAGTCGGCAAAAATACCCCTGCAGCGCACCAACCCCCCGCGAGCTCATCACCTCCTCCCCACTGAAAACCCGCCACCGGTTGCAATCATCGGCAATCAGGCCGACGGAGGGCCTCCGTCGGCTACACGTTGCCTGCACCAATCCCGACCCAGGACCGTAGCCGACTGAGGCCTCTCAGTCGGCAAACCCCACCTGCAACGCACCAACCCCGCGAAGACTCACCCCTCGCTCCCCGCAGCAAAGCCCCAACTCGGGCCGCGATTGATGGCGCGCACGCCGACGGAGGGCCTCCGTCGGCTACACGTTGCCTGCCCCAATC
>NZ_JBICHO010000521.1:0-5792 GCF_043100905.1 Rhodopirellula sp. JB055
CCCTCCCAAAGGGAGGGTGAAAGAAAACTGCACGACCTCTGCAGCGGGAGGGGCCGGAAAGCGAGCTTTCAGCGAGATTTCAGGGGGAGGGCAATCCGCGCCGTTTTCGATGCTCGGCCCCCTCCCTCGCGTACGCCTGAACGGCATCGTTCGATCTCCCCCCAAACTTCGTTTCGGGAGAGGTTCTCAATGCTGAAACCCGGCCTCGATCAACCGCACGACATCCTTCCCAGCGACTCCTCGGTTTTCGAACTCGACTATTTTGAAGCCGACGCGAAACTTGCCACAAAGTTTCGCGTCGGCATTTTCATTTGCCTCCCACCAACCCCGCCCCACCAAACTCCCTCCGATGCTACAGCTTTTGATCTCCCCGCGTTGCCTCGCAACGATCCCAGCATTGATCTTCATTGCCTGCACACTGGCCCCCATCGCCCAGGCAGACGAACGACCGTCAGTAATCCTTCACCGTCAAGGCGACCACGATTGCCACACTTTTCGTATTCCCGGGATCGCTCGATCCAACGCGGGAACTTTGCTGGCGGTCTACGACATGCGTTATGACAGCCCTCGTGATCTTCAAGGCCACATGGACATCGGACTTTCGCGTTCCACTGATGGCGGAAAGACCTGGTCCGCTCCACGTCCGATCATGGACATGGGCACCCACGGAGGATTGCCCGAGAACCAAAACGGATGCTCCGACCCCAATATCTTGGTCGACACACACACCGGAGAAATCATCGTCACCGCCGTCTGGACTCACGGCAAACCAGGCACCCATCAATGGCGAGGCAATGGATCCGAACCAGGACTGGACATTGCCAGCTCCACCCAGTTCTTAGCCGTGCGTTCCACCGATGACGGACAAACGTGGTCGTCCCCCGAAAACTGGACCAAGCCACTCAAGGATCCCGAGTGGTACTTGTTCGCTCCCGCGCCAGGCAACGGAATCACCATGACCGACGGTACGCTGGTAATCCCAACGCAAGGCCGCGACCAAACCGGACTGCCGTTTTCCAATCTCATCTACTCACGTGATCACGGACAGACTTGGACCGTCTCGGCACCCGCACGCTCCGACACAACGGAGTGCGCTGTTGCGGAGTTGTCCGATGGTTCGTTGATGTTGAACATGCGAGACAACCGAAATCGCAAAGACAAATCCGATACCAACGGACGAGCCATCAGCGTGACAAGCGACTTGGGCCAGACCTGGACAGTTCACGCCAGCGACCACGGCGCCCTGCCTGAACCTGTCTGCATGTCCAGTTTGATCACACACTCGTTGCCCGACGACCGTCGAGTCTTGTTCTTCAGCAACCCGAACCACAAAACTCGGCGTGCCAACATGACTGTCCGAGCCAGCCTCGATGACGGTGCAACCTGGCCGTCCAATCGACATGTCATTCTGGACACCAACGGCGGAGCCTACAGTTCGCTGGTGATGGTCGACGAAACGACCCTTGGCATCCTCTATGAATCCTCGAGAGCTGACTTAGAATTCCAAACGGTCTCACTGAACGAATTGGGGCTATGACCCAAACAGGATGAATCAGCGTCCCCCTACAATCGCAGCCTCCTGTTTCAACCCAGGTTTCCAGATGGTCTTGCCAACCCCAATTGCTTTGAAACGACAGCGAAACAGAACTCAACCCATGACCACCACCATCCCTCGCCAAACCTTCGTGGCAATTCTCATCAGTTCGATGATGGCAACCAGCCTCCCAGCCAGGTCCGATGATCCATTGCCGCCGTTGGGATCCACTCATCCATCCGACGATTCGTACAAACTGGTTTGGCACGACGAGTTCGTCGGCGACAAACTCGACCGCAGCAAGTGGACGCCCGAAGATGACACCCTTGCAGGCCAATACGGACACGGCAATGGCGAGGCCCAGGTCTACGTGGACGCGGAAGGCGAAACGTTCTTTGTGAAAGATGGCAACCTGACGATCGTTGCCTCGCATGCTCCCGCACATGAATACCCGCTGCGGGATGTTTCCACCGGTCGCTTCCTGAAGAATGTTGATCACTTGCCGTTTCGCTCCGCCAAGTTGACAACCAAACAACTCGCTTCGTTCACCTATGGCATCATCGAGGCCAGGATCAAAAACCCAACGGACGTGACGGGCACCATCACGGCCATTCCAACATGGCCAGCCTTTTGGTTGCTCCCCGAACCAAAGCAAGCTCCGTATTCAGGATACTGGGACCAAGAGGCCGCAAACAGCAAACGAGCACACGGCCTCAATTCGTGGCCCTATAGCGGCGAATTGGACGTGATGGAAATGTCAGGACGTGCCACTCGCCTTTATCATGCCGGAGCGGTTTACCACACATCCCGTGTCAATTGGAGCGTCGGCAACATCGGTTGGTATTCTCACTACCGACGAATCGACGGGGCAATCGATCCCAAACAATGGATCGCGGACCAACAACTCGATGGTTCCCTGCAACCCCGATCAGGTGAATCCTCTTATCCAAATGATTTCCATGTGTACGGGTGCAAATGGACGGAAGAGAAAGTCATCTTCATGCTCGATGGCAAAGAATGGGGACCAGGCCTCAGCTTGACTGACCCGGCCAAATTTGGTGACCGAAACATGTACAACGACTACCCGTTTTACCTCATCTTAAACCAAGCGATTGGCGGAAATTACTTTGGCGTCTGGGGCCCAGATGACCCAGGTCCAGACAAAACAGGCAAGAACGAACTGTACGACACAAGCCTCTTCCCCCAATTCATGCAAGTTGATTGGGTGCGTGTCTACCAGCCTTGAAGCAAGGTTCCCTTGGCATCGCGGTTCCGTTCTTGTTCTCCGCCGCCATCTGCGATCGATTTCGCAGCTCGACTGAATTTGGTGAACTCTTCGACGAGCGGAGACCCGGTTTCTGATCCGCGCTTTCGCGGTAACACCGTTTCACTTTCCCGGTCAGAAACTAAAATCAAAGCTCATGAACCGAAATTCGGCCTCCCCGCTCACACGAATCGAGATACCGACGTGACTCACTTTGACGTTTTCAATGGCGACGCGGATGGTATTTGCGCGCTGCATCAACTGAGGCTGGCGGAACCCAAAGACAGCACGCTGGTGACTGGCGTCAAACGAGACATCAACCTTCTCAAACGTGTCCCCGCAGCCTCGGGCGACTCTGTGACCGTGCTCGACATTTCGCTTGACAAGAACCGCGAAGAACTCCAGCGAGTCCTAGACGCCGAAGTTCCAGTCACTTACTTCGATCACCACTTCGCCGGCGACATTCCGGAATCGTCGCTCTTGTCCACGCACATCGACACCGCCGGCGATGTCTGCACCGGTCTATTGGTCAATCGCTATTTGAATGGTCAGTTCCTGCCTTGGGCGGTCACCGCTCTGTACGGCGACAACCTGCACGATGCGGCAAAGTCCGCCGCCGCACCACTGAACCTCAGCGAATCGCAACTCGCGGAACTGGAACAACTCGGCACGCTGCTCAACTACAACGGCTACGGCGGAACACTCGACGATCTCTACTTTGCTCCCGACGATCTGTATCGCAAAGTCCAACCGTACGCGGACCCGTTTGAGTTCATCGCCTCGGACACCACCTTCAAAACCCTTCGCGACGGTTTCGACAGCGACATGAAGCGAGCGGCTTCGATCGAGCCCAAGATGGCGACCGAATCCTGCGCCGCGTTCTTGTTCCCCAACGATCCCTTTTCACGTCGAGTCAGCGGGGTCTACAGCAACCAACTCGCCCGTGAAAATCCCAACCGAGCCCACGCGTTACTGAGCGAACTGCCGTCGGGCGATTATCTCGTCAGCGTCCGAGCTCCGTTGGCAACCAAGACCGGCGCCGACGAACTCGTCCGCCAATTCCCAACCGGAGGCGGACGCAAAGCCGCGGCCGGCATCAACCAACTCCCCGCCGACCAACTGCAAAAATTCCTCGACACCATGCAGCAACAATTCGCTGGCTAGGCACTCCCCAACAACGCGTGGGCAGGCTGCTAGCCTGGCAGAAAAGAGTCGCAAACAACCGCAGGCTGGCAGCCTGGATTACGAGTCGAGGTTCAGCGGTTCGCCTCCACCGCATCAGACTGCTCGACGGCCGCCTCTTTGACAGAGGCCCCTGCATTCTTCACGTCCAATGAAGCGAACAGAACCTGATGCAGTTTTGCGAGCTCTGCCGCAGCGATCTTGATGACCTTGCGGTCATAACTCATCAATCCATTGATCTCACCTTCCACGTCAGTCGTCTGCGTGTAAACCCCGGCCGCGATTCCCTGGCGACGCAACGTATCAAGCATGTTGATCGACGTCACATATCGCTGCTTGTACTCTTCCATTGACTTGGGAATATCCCCGTACCCCCAGTTGCGACGGCTTGCATCCCACAGATGACCTTGGATTGGAAACCCGTGGCCACCGAACTCACCCATCACTTTGATGTAATCGTCGAAACGGCCGCCGGCTCCCTGATCGAACGGGAATTCGGGATGGGGATATCTGTGCGCGTCGACCACGTCACCCACCGGCCAGAAGTTTCCGCCACTGGCAATGTTGACTGACCTGGAAGGATCACGCTCCACCGTCCACTTGCCCACTTCCATCGTCCGGTGCTGGCCCCAGCGTTCATTGAAAGGCACCCAGCTAACGATCGACGGGTGACTCTCCAGCGTCGTGATCATGCGATCGAGTTCGAGCATGAACTGCTGGTGCTGGGCATCCGGCCACTGAGCATCGACCGGGTTCGGTTTCAACCGAGTCCACTGTGGCCAAGCAACATTGCCCACACCACCGCTCACGTGATCCTGCCAAACCATCATCCCAAGTCGATCACAGTGGTAGTAGTATCGTCGTGGTTCCACCTTGATGTGCTTGCGGATCATGTTGAAACCAGCCTCTTTCAGCCATTCGATGTCGAACAGCATGGCTTCGTCCGACGGAGGCGTCAGCAATCCATCGGGCCACCAACCTTGATCGAGCGGTCCCCAGTGAAAGATCGGTTCCCCGTTGAGCGTGAACCGCCAATGGCCTTCCGCGTCTTTGACTTTGCCTACTTCTCGGATACCAGCATAGGTGTGCAACACATCGTCGTTGACACGCACTTCAATGTCGTAAAGCGTCGGTGTGCTGGGCGTCCACAAAATTGGACTTGGAACCTTCAACAGCAATTCCCCGGTGGAACCATTGGCACGAGCCACCTCCTTGCCATCCAATCTCGCGATGGCTTCCACCTCGAGTTTGCCCGAGAGGCGACCATTGGGAATCACTTTCAGGTTCACGTCGCCATTCGTTTTCGTGTCGATCTTCACCCGCTCGGCGAATAACGCGGGCACTTCTTCCAGCCAGACCGTTTGCCAGATACCAGAAACCTGCGTGTACCAAATGCCACGAGCATTGATCACTTGCTTGCCGCGAAGTTGGTAGGCCTCCGTGGCATCTTCCACGCGAACGACCAGTTCATTCTCACCGTCTTGGATCGCTGAAGTGATATCGAACGAGAAAGGTGTGTTTCCGCCCGTGTGCGTCCCAACACTACGACCGTTGACGAAGACTTCGCAGTGATAGTCGACCGCCTCAAAGTTCAATCGCAACCGCTTGGCATCGGATTTCGCTGCCTCAAATGTGCGCCGGTACCAAAGTGCTTCGGTTGCATCGAGCAACCGCTGGACACCGCCAAGCTTTGATTCCAAGCAATAGGGAACCAGAATCTTGCCATCCCAATTCGACGGTGTTTCAAGCTGATCGATCCCCGAAACTGCATAATCCCATCGCCCGTTCAGGTTTGTCCATTCGTCACGTCGG
>NZ_JBICHO010000522.1:0-4942 GCF_043100905.1 Rhodopirellula sp. JB055
TGCTGCACTGCGAAGACATTCCGTGCCAGTTGTCTGCCGCGATGCGGACGCTGGCGGTGACCAAGATGGGCGAGCTGATCCACGCTCATCACGTCGATTTGATCGTGATCAGCAATGGTCCGGCTCGTCGAGCGTGCATGATCGCGGTCGGCGAATTGATCAAGCAATCGGCTGACAAATCGGTTCGATGGACGTTGGCCGATCGCAGCGGAGCAGACGCGTATGCCGGCGGTCCTGCCGGCGATCAAGAAATGAAGTCGACCCCGCGTCGTTTCCGTGCGGCGGCTTGGATCGCGTTTTCGGCGATGCAGCCGGCTCAAGCGATCGTGAAGGTTGATCCGCTGAAATTGCGACTCGGTTCGTTCCAGCGTGAATTGTCCGATGACGCCGTCTTGTCCGCGTTGGAAGACGTGATGGTCAGCGGCGCAGCCCGCGGTGGCGTCGATGTCAACTCAACCGCAACGACTTGGATGCAGCGTTTGCCGGGCATCACAGCGGAAATTTCCCAGGCGATCGACGAACGACGCCGCGAGAAATTGATCGCTTCCCGCGACGAGTTGGCGACCGCGATCGAGTGGCCTTCTGTTGTCAATTCTCGTCAAGCGATGCCTTTCCTGCGGGTTTTCGCCAGCGAAGAAACCCTCGATGGGACGCTGATTCATCCCGACGATTACCCGCTTGCGAAAAAGCTAGCAGCGGCGTTGAACATCGAGTTGCCTCCAGATCGTCCGCCGGCTTACGAGCTGCCTGATTACAGCGAACCTGCTGTGGCGGCCACCCCGGAGCCTTCCACAGAACCGGCCAGCGAAATGGCTGACAGCGAAACGGCTGACAGCGACGAGTCGGCGGCCAGCGAAGACGCCACGCCGGAAGCGACGGCCAGCGAAACCACTGCGGAATTGTCCGCTGAATCCACGCCGGAATCGGCCGAGGCACCCGCTGCTGAAACACCAGCTTCGGACGACACCGCCAGCGAGCAGCCTGCGGCGGAAGCCACCGAAGAAACCAGTGCCACTGAAGAAACCAGTGTCAGCGAATCCGAGGCACCTGCTTCTGAGGAAACGCCCTCACCAGAAGCTGCTGCTGATTCCACGGATGGCGACGCGGCGTCGACCGATGGTGAACCCGTTGAAGGCACTGCCGAAGCCAAGTCGGAACCAGAAGCCCCGGCCGCTCCGGAACCCGTGCGTCGACCGATGCCCGAACGAGCCGCTATCGACAAACTGATCAAAGAATGGCAGATCGGAAAACGCCGTTCGCATCAACTGGTTCGTTGGTTGTGCGATCCGTTCGGCGAGGGGGCATCCGAAGGTGAATCGCCCGCCGTTATGACTGCGATGCCATCGCTCGCGGAATTGAAACCAGGCGACCAAGTCATCGGCGTGGTTGTCGGCGTGATGCCGTTTGGTGTGTTCATCGAATTGTCGCCTGATTGCAGTGGGCTGATTCACGTCAGCCGTATCTCCGACAGTTTTGTGGAGGACTTGCACGAGGCGGTTCAAGTCGGGGACGTCATCACCGCTTGGGTGACCGGAACCGACGCCAAGCGTCGTCGAGTTGCCCTGAGTGCCATTTCACCCGAACGCGAGGCGGCACAGGAAGCTCGTCGCCAGAATGATCGCGGTGGACGCGGTCGCGGACCCGGTGGTCGTGGCCAAGGCGGTCGCGGGCAGCAACGCGGTCAATCAGGTGGACAGGGGCAGCGATCAGAATCGGCACCCCGCGGACGCGGCCGGCAGTCCGGTGGCTCAGGCCAAGGCGGACAACGTGGCGGTCAAGGTCGTGGTGGCCAAGGCCCAGGTCGCGGTGCTCAGGGTGGACGCGGCGGCAAACCAGGCGGTCGTCCCGGTGGGCGCGATGGTGGCCGAGGCGGTCGCGGTCGTGGACCGAAGAAACCCGAAGTTTACGAAGTCATCGGCAAAGATCCTGAAAAGCCACAGATCAGCGACGCGATGGCCAAAGGCGATGAGCCGTTGCGATCCTTCGGCGATCTGATGCAGTTGTTCAGCAAGGAAAAAGGCCAGACGACGCCTCCAGCGGACAAAAAGCCAGCTGCCAAGCCTCCTGCCGCGGAAAAGCCAGTCGCTGAGACGGCGACGGTTGAGAAGCCGGCCGAAGCGCCTCCTGCGGATCCGCCGGCCGCGCCGAAAGCAGAGGCCCCTGCATCAGAAGCTCCTGCCCCACAAGCCGCTCCTGAGGGAGACGAATGAGCGACGATTTTCAGTCTCGATTGGAATCAGCCATCGCTCGCGGACGCCGGCGTGCGGAGCATCAAGCTTCGCAGGAACGGAAGAAGGAGATGACGGAGGAAGACTTGAAACGGCTGCACACGTCGTATCGTTTGTCTTTGTCGGAACAGATCGAAACTGCTGTGCGTCGCGTCGCGGATCATTTCCCTGGATTTCGTTACGAATCGGTCTTCGGAGAAGAAGGCTGGGGGGCAGCCTGTTATCGCGACGATCTAAGGCTCGATGCCGGGCGTCGCACCAACTTGTACAGCCGCTTGGAATTGGTCATTCGGCCCTACAGCGATCTGCGTGTGCTGGATTTGAAAGGCAAAGGCACGGTGATGAACCGTGAGCTATTCAATCGCACGCACTACACCAAAATCGCGGAAGTCGAACCGGAAGAATTCAGCCAATTGATCGACGCTTGGGCGATCGAGTACGCCGAAATGTATTCTGCGAAAAGCGCGACTTCCTGAGAGTTGCTGGCCATCATCGCTGACAAATGTCTCAGCGGTTCGTCGCTGTCACTTGCATGCGAGCGTGGGTTGGCAGGTGATTCTTTCCGATTCGACCATCGGCTTTGACCCATCCCAGTGGGCGACCACGATGCTGGACGATCTGCCAACCGCGGCGATCCGTCGGAACGGTGCCGCCTGCCAAGTACGTCGCGGCTTGGGCATCATCCAGTTCAATGCGTCCGGCGTTTGCCGTGAACGGATCGTCGGTGTGTCTCAGCGCACAAGCGTGAGATGGTTTCCACGTCTGTCCGGTGCGGTGAGCGACTTCGGGGCCCATCGTCCAGTCTTGTTTGACCCATTCAGGAGCACCTTTGCAGAACGCTTCTGCGATCCAGTCGCGTTGTCGCAAGAGCACCGAGGTACCGTCCGTTTCAGTTTCCGAGCACGTTCCTAGGACGGATCGAATCAATTCATCGCAAGCGGAATCAAGAGGCTGCTCCGATTGCAGCACGCCTCGGCGAAGCAACCATGGGGCTTCGGCGAACTCGGCTTCGGCGAACTCGGCTGCGTCATCAGATGACTCCGGGTCGCTTGGTTTATCCAAACGAGCCGCGAAGGCGCCTGCGCACCCATCGCGATGGGGCCATACCCGGTAGCCACATTCGGTGAGCGAGCTTTGGTAGTCGCTCAAAGCGTCGACCGGTGACGGTTGCATTTGCAATTCACGCGTCATCCAATCCACTTGCGCTTCGTTTTCAGCGACGGCGAAAGTGCACGTGCTGTAGACGATTGTTCCACCAGGTCGAAGCAGTTTGTGAGCGGCCGTTAGGATGCGTTGTTGGCGGGCCGCATTCGTGGCCACCATCGATTCATTCACGGCACCTTTGGATTGTCGTCCGCGAGACAGCAAGGCTTGGCCACTGCAAGGAGCATCGATCAGAATCGTATCGAAAACACCGGGTAGCTTTTCAGCGAGAGCGTCGGGGTCTTCGCAACTGACCGCGTAACGATCCGATCCGGTTCGTGACAGGTTGTATGCTAGCGGTGCGACTCGCGAGCGAATCGGTTCGTTGGCGAGTAAGAAGCCATCGTGTCCGATCGCTTCGAGTAGTCCAGTGGCTTTCCCGCCCGGCGCCGCACAGAGATCGCAAACCAGTTGCACAGAAAGTGAATCAGTGTGAGCTTCAGCCGCCGCGAGGGCGAGCAGTGAACCCGCGTCTTGTAGATAGAATTCACCTGCGGCGAAGTCGATGGATCGCGAGGCGCGAAAGTCCGCAGGGATTGCCACGGCGAGTGGATACCAGGGTACGTCCGATTGTGATTCACCGTTGTCCCGGTTCATTCGAAATGCCTGAACGCGATCTCGGCGGACACGCATCACATTGGCATGACGCTGGCTCATCGCCGCGGCGAGTTGCCCTAGTTCATCGCCTGGCAATTCAATGGGCGCGATCGCCGAGGCGACTTGTTCCGCAGAGAGAGCCAAAGGCTTGCGATTCGCGGAAGGTTTCGAAGATGCCTGCGATTTGCGGTTGGCTTTCTTAGAGCCTTTTCGAGACCGACTCACGTTCGTGTGATCTTGTTCCAAATGGACATCACCAACGACAGCGAGATTGCGATCATCAGTGGCGAGGTGAAGGTGAACATGATGAACATGACTTGCGAAAGACTGCCTGAGTCATCTTCGGGAGGTTTCGCACCGGCCCAAATGGCAATGTCCGTTTGGACGCTGGGGACTCGCGAGGCATAGAACAGCCCCGCCAGGAACAGGGCGCTGATCAAAACCAGCAGCAGCGACACAGCGATGCTGACTTGTGGTCGAGACGAGTTGGGGGAAGCGGGGCGCGGTTCGAGTTGGGGGACGGAATTGGCTTCAGTCATCGAAAATGCCAGCCCCGAAATCATCGAACGGTTCGGTCTCTGCCTGCGCCGAGCGTTCCGGTTGGGCTCCTCCCGCATCACGATTTGGCGAGTTGGCCACGGTTGAACCACGCGACCCACCGCCGCGACGGTGAAGGTGTGGTTGTGGGATGCGTTTCTCGTCGCCTTTTTCGCCCCGAGCGATCAAGGTTTCGGAACCGGTTCGGCTGACGGGGCGGATAACGGGATTTTCATCCGACGTGGACTGGGGTGAATCGGACGAGGAGTTTGTGTAGTCGGCTTCGTCGTAGTCACCCGCGTCGAAATCGTCTTCGTAACGACTTCGATATCCAGGTTGTTGTGACCGATCCAGTTCCGCTTTGAATTCTTCGATCA